>CAZJQF010000069.1:3062-9627 GCA_964547925.1 uncultured Dehalococcoidales bacterium | reverse complement strand
ATTTTGGAGACATCCGCTTTTAAAGCTAAAGCCTTACGGCCGGTTTTTTCAATTTCCCGGGCGGTATCCTGAACCTTCGATAATGTTCTGCCTGCAACGCAAACATCAGCGCCCTCTTTAGCGTAAGCTATAGCGATAGCTTTACCGATTCCGGAACCGGCTCCGGTAACCAGGGCAACTTTGTTTTCCAGTCTATTCATTAAAATATTCCTTTCTTAATTAATCTTACTAATTATAATACAAATACCTTAATTAGTAATCTTATTGACAAGTCAACTCTGATGGCATATAATGGCGTGAATTCACTACTGAATAATATATATAATAGCGCATATTTGATACTGAACTACTAATATATATATTAAAACGATTATTGTCAAACTAATTTATATCAGGTAACGTATTTCACCAATTTATATATATTTAAGGAGGAAATATGAAAAAACGCACAATCGGGATGATGGTTATTACAGGGCTGTTATTGATTTCGATTATGTTTTTAGGCGCCTGTAAATCAACCGCAACTACGGCTACAACTCAGGCACAACCGGTTACGCTTCATTTTGCTAACTTTGACCCGCCGGTCGGGTTTGCGGGTGCAGCCCATCAGGCTTTTGCCGATGAGCTGGAGAAACGAACTAACGGCAGATACAAAGTTGAAATAGCATGGGGCGGGGCTATGGGAAAAACCGAGGACCATTATGACCTGGTTCGTAACGGGGTAGCGGATATTTCATATTTCTTGTCTCCGCTAACTCCGGGTCTTTTCCCGGCGTCGGATATTATTTCGCTTCCGTGGCGGTTGCCTAACGCTTCGGTTTCATGCAATGCCTTGTGGAATTTTTACCAGCAGGGATATCTTGATGACGAATACAGTGAAGTAGTTCCGGTATTTTTATGGGCCGGTTCCGGGCAATCTATTTTTACGGTTGACCCAATTAATACCCTGAACGATATTAAGGGCATGAAAATCATCAGTCACAGTGATATGAATAACCAGATCTTGGGTGAATATATGGGAGCTGTGCCCATGTTTATCCCTCACGGTGAGATGTACGGAGCTGTCGAAAAAGGAACTGCCGACGGTTTATTCCTTGTCTGGGAAGGCATCGCTCCTTTTAGTTTGCAGGACCAATTACATTATGCGGTAGACCTCACCTTCGGTAATATTGGATGTGTGGTAGCGATGAATAAAAATACGTATAATACATTACCCGCAGACGTAAAAGAAATTATTAGGCAAATAGCGCAGGATACTTTATTACCCAAGACAATTGAAGGTTATGGTAATGCCCAGCAAACCAGCAAAACTTTATTCAGTGAAGCCGGCGGTCAGTATATCCAGTGGTCTGAAGCGGATATGGCGACTCTTGAGGCTGCTATCTCTCCCATGTGGCAGCAATGGATAGCAAAGATGGAAGCGGCCGGTTTACCGGGTAAAGATATGGTCGACTCAATGTATCAAATTTTACAGGACCTCGGTGTCGATGACCCCGGATTCGGTTATAAGCCTTAGTATTAATACTCAGTTAAAACCATTAAGGTAATTAATAATCAAGTAATAGAGCCCTGAACGAACGGGGCTCTATTACTTCTTGTTAAAGAGAGAAAGGCGATGAGTTCTTTAACACGAATAACGCAGAAAGTTGCCAGAGGAATAAGAAATACAGAAAATGTATTTAAATATATTGCGCTGTTTTTATTATTCGCGCTAATGACGCTCGGTACGGCTGATGTTGCATGCAGGTATCTATTCAACAGCCCGATACAAGGCGGGGTTGAGTATAGCCGGATGATGCTGATGATGATAGTTGTTTTGGGATGGGCTTACGCACAGGCGACTAAATCTCATGTATCGGTAGATTTTCTCGTATCTCATTTACCGAGCCGTATCCAATCGATAATCGATTTTATTACATCAATTTTAGCTTTAGGTCTTTTTATTTTAATTACCTGGCAATCGATAATGGTAAGTATAACCTATTTGCAGCAGCATAGAGTCATTGCTATCATCCACTTTCCGGTCGGCATAATGAATCTTGTCGTTTCTATAGGAGCTTTCCTTATTTGCCTTGAAATTATAATTCAGCTGGTTGATTTATATAAAGAAATGGTTAAAAAGAGCGTAAAGTCAGCCAAACCAAATTAAACCAGTATTATAAATATATTACTTAGAGTAGTGTAATTTACCTATTAAGTAAATCTTACGAGTTATAAGCTATCCGGAAACCGGAAGGAGTAATTGATGTCTCCCGTTACAATCGGTCTGATTTGTATAATTATATTTATACTATTAGCCGCTTTACGTTTACCGATAGCTTTTGCTTTTGCTATAGCCGGTATAATCGGTATTGTTGCGATAAAAGGATGGCAGCCGGCTTTAACACTGCTCGGTAGTGCTCCGTTTTCATTTACGACAATGGAAATGCTTATCGCGCTACCCTTATTCGTCTTGATGGGAAATTTTGCATTCCAATCAGGTATTTCAGGCGACCTTTTTGATGTCGCAAATAAATGGTTAGGTGGATTACCCGGCGGATTAGCCCAGGCGACGACATTGGCCTGTACCGGTTTTGCCGCTTGTACCGGTGATAGCGTAGGTGCCGCAGCGACAATGGGGACGATAGCTTATCCGAGTATGGCAAAATATAAATATGACCCTAAGTTAGGCTCGGCCTGTATTGCGGTTGGTGGTACCCTCGGGATACTTATTCCCCCAAGCATACCATTCATAGTCTACGGATTTCTGACACAAACGTCCGTAGCCGATTTATTTATCGCTGGAGTTCTTCCCGGATTATTATTAGCATCGGTAATGATATTAACCATTTACATAATGTGTAAACGAAATCCTAAATTGGGACCTCCCGTTGAATCTTATTCCTGGAAAGAAAGGTTTATCTCACTTAAAAACGTCTGGGGAATGCTGGTTCTCTTTGTTTTAATTATCGGTGGTTTGTATTTAGGGATTTTTGCTCCTTCGGAAGCTGGAGCAGTAGGAGCATTCGGAGCATTCGTAATCGCCCTTGCCAGACGCCGTATCAATCGACGTACACTTACGGAAGCTTTAACCAGTACGCTGCAAATCACATCCTTTGCCTTTACTATTATTATCGGAGCGATGATATTTAATACGTTGCTGTCCATAAGCGGCTTGTCTTCGATGCTTACCGAGTTCATTGCCGGTTTGGCTGTATCACGTTATCTTGTATTGGCGATTGTTCTCGTAATCTATATCATACTCGGGATGTTTATGGACGGTCTCGCAATGACTCTCTTAACCGTGCCTACATTCGTCCCTATAATGATCAACCTCGGATTTGACCCAATTTGGTTCGGTGTTATCTTCGTTATTATGTCTGAGATAGGTTTGATTACGCCGCCGGTAGGCGTCAATTGTTATGTGGTGCAGGGTGTAACGAAAGTTCCCTTGGACCAGATATTCCGCGGTATTGTTCCGTTTGTTGCCGTTATGATAATCTGCGTTATTATTTTAATTATTTTCCCCCAGATCGTGTTAATACTACCCAGTTTAAATTGATTTGGTACCATTAATCTGGTTTTGCAATAATCAAATTAACAAACGTTTTACCAAATCGAACAGAAGCCAACTTCCTCATAAATATGTTATGATTATATAGAGGTTATATTCCTGTATTTATAAATATACATTCCAAAATGTAAATGGTTTCTTATTCGTCTTAATAATCCCACAGGCTAGAAACAGGAGGAGATAAATGGTAGGGACAGCCGCAGTAAAACCAAATGTAATCACCGATAGAGTAAAGAAGCTCCGGGAGGAAATGGTCTGTACTCCTTCATTATGTATCGAACGGGGTTATTTAATTACCGAAGCTTATAAGGAATGCGAAAGCGACCCGGCGATTATCCGCAGAGCCAAAGCACTGGCGAAAGTGCTGAATAATATGTCCATTCATATCAACGACGGAGAGTTGATTGTCGGCACGGCTACATCAAAGCAGCGCGGCGGCACGTTAACTCCGGAAGTCCACTGGGGCTGGTATCTCGATGAAATGGAAACGATATCCACCAGAGAATGGGACCGCTTCCAGCCTTTAACCGAAGATGAGAAACAAAAGATGCGGGAATTTCTTCCTTACTGGAAGGGCAAGTCACTGTATGAGAAATGGCTGGCTATCGTGCCGGATAGTATTAAAAAGTATTCTTTCAAGACCTTCTTACCGGCGTCCTGCCCGATAAGTAATATGCATCTTGCCCACACCTGCCCCGGTTATGAAAAAGTATTACGGTTAGGCTTGAAGGGCATTAAGAACCAGGTTACCGAAAAACTGAATGGTCTTGATATGGTTAAGGCCGGAAGTTTTGAAAAATCGTTATTTTATCGGGCGGTAATAATTGCTCTCGACGGTGCGATTAATTTTGCCCAGAGGTACGCTAAATTGGCAACGAGTATGGCAGCCAAAGAGAAGGATGCTGTCAGAAAAGCCGAACTGGAGAAAATTGCGACTGCCTGTGCCTGGGCACCGGAAAACACCCCACGTAATTTCTACGAAGCTTTGCAGGCATGCTGGTTGACCTATATCGTATTAATGATTGAAGGCTGGGGCCCGGGGATGGGATTCGGCCGCATCGACCAGTATCTCTATCCGTTCTATAAGAAAGACATCGAAGAATGTAACATTACTAAGG
This sequence comes from uncultured Dehalococcoidales bacterium, assembly GCA_964547925.1. Classification (GTDB taxonomy): domain Bacteria; phylum Chloroflexota; class Dehalococcoidia; order Dehalococcoidales; family JAFGLR01; genus JAFGLR01. The sequence goes on along the minus strand of CAZJQF010000069.1, from coordinate 4,956 downwards.
AAGAAGTTAAAGAGCTTATCTCACTTTTTTTCATTAAACTAAATGGTTTAACGACACCTTTCAGCGACGCCTATGTCAGAAGCCAACCCGGTTTTGCGATGTTGTCCGATATTACTATCGGCGGTGTTACGCCCAGCGGTAGAGATGCGGTAAATGATTTGTCTTATTTATTCTTAGACGCCGAAAATGATGTCAGGTTATCCGGTGAAGAAATCGTTGTCCGTATTAATAAGAGTTCCCCCGATGCTTTTTTGGTAAGAGCCTCCGAAGTGGCCAAGTCATTACGGGGAAAATTAAAGTTCGTCGGCGATGAAACCGCCATTGACCAGTTTCTTACGGATGGCAAGGATATCAGAGATGCCCGCGACTATGCAGTAACCGGCTGTTTTCTGCCTGTTATTCCCGCCAGGTCTCATGATTATGCCGGGGACTTTCTGAATACTCCCATGATGCTGGAACTGGCATTAAACAATGGTAAATCGCGTTTATCCGGTGAGCAGTTAGGCCCTAAGACCGGAGACCCCCGGAAATTTAAATCTTACGATGATGTTTGGAATGCCTATAAAGAGCAAATCGCCGTCCAGGTTAAAAATATGATTCCAGCCAGAATGGCTTATGCAAAGGTATATGCCGACTATTGCCAATACCCGTTTATGTCCTCGACATATGACGGATGTGTTGAAAAGGGGCTGGATTTTACGCAGGAGGGAACCGCACCTTACGATACTTATACTATCTGGGTCAGCGGTGCTCCGAATGTCGGCGATTCTCTGGCGGCAATAAAGAAAGTCGTTTTCGAAGACAAGAAAATAACCATGTCCCAGTTAATCGACGCCCTCGACAGCAACTTCAAAGGTGAAGATAAAGCTCTTCATCTTTTAAAGGCAGCCCCCAAGTTCGGTAACGATGATGATTATGTCGATAAGATTGTGAGCGATGTGTTAGTACAGGCTCACGAAGAAGCCCGTAAATATAAGAGTGTTTCCCAGGCTAAATCGAATCTGGCAGCCGGTACTGTTACCGCTAACTTACCGCTCGGTTATGTTGTCGGGGCTTTACCTGACGGACGGAAAGCCGGCGAACCTCTGGCGGAAGGCGGTATTTCTCCTTACCAGGGCAGAAATGTTAGCGGACCTACCGCGACGATGATGTCCGTGTCAAAATTAGACCGTACCAAGCTGACCGGCGGTGCCGTATTGAATATGCGGTTCAATCCGGATTCTTTAAAAGACGAGTCGAAGATAAAGAAATTTGCCGCACTTCTCAGAACGTATACCGAATCAGGTGGCTATCACGTTCAATTCAATATCGTTGACAGTGAAATGCTGCGAGACGCCCAAAAGCATCCGGAAAAATATAAAGATTTGTTAGTCAGAGTTGCTACTTATAGTGCGTATTTTGTAGACTTACCTCCGGAATTGCAGAATGAATTAATCGGTAGGACGGAATTCCAGGAAGTCTAATAAATTATTCCGGTAAAATCTTCTATACGCTCAATATTGTTTAAATAAGAGGAGTTTTTAATTATGAGTTCGACCACATCTAAAAAAGGCACCCTTATAACAGTAATGAATCCGCGTGGTACCGCACCTGATATTAATCTGGTGCCGATGGCACCCCGCTTAAAGAGTTTGGACGGGAAGACTATTTATATCGTTAACCCTAACTTTCCTCTTACCGAAAATTTCTATACGGCTTTAATGAAATTACTGAAAAAGAAGTATGCCGGAACTAACTGGGTACTAAAGAAAAAATCCGGTACCACTTTTACTGATGCCCCGGAATTATGGAAAGAAATCAAAGAAAAAGCCGATGGAGCGATAGTCGGACCGGGTCATATGGATACTTTAGGTCCGGCAGTAGTGAACTGGTGTATCACGCTGGAAAAACTCGG
>CAZJQF010000069.1:0-2962 GCA_964547925.1 uncultured Dehalococcoidales bacterium | reverse complement strand
GTCGGTAAAATGAGCCCGGCCAGTGTTTATGAGCCGTGGACGTATAATGTCGAGCAGGTAGCGGTTAATGCCGTAATGACCGGGGCTAAACCGGAATATTTCCCCGTAATGCTAGCAGTGGCCGCAACGGGCGTCACCGCGCTTTGGTCGTCACTGACCTCTCATGCCAGAATGATGGTAATTAACGGACCCATCCGCAATGAAATTAAGATGAATTATGACATCGGGGCTTTAGGACCTTTCAACCAGGCAAATGCTACCGTCGGCCGGGCCTGGACATTTTTCTCCAAAAACCTGGCTGGAGGGGGTATCCCGGGTGTAAATTATCTGGGTACTATTGGTAACAGCTATAACTATAATAATCTGTGCTGTGCGGAAAACGAAGAGGCTTTACCGAAAGGATGGCAGCCTCTCCACATACAAAGAGGATTTAAGGCGAAAGACAGCACGGTTTCTTTATTCCACGGCTGGTCGTTAAGTTCCTTTACGGCGATTAAGCCGGACCCGAGGCATGAAATTATGAAGCGTCAGCTCGCTATGCTGGAAACGACCGGGACCGGGGCTCACTTTTTCCCGGGCGTGGTTTATGGCAGCGAAGCGACCATATTGGCCAGTCCGGTAGTGGCAAATACACTGGTAAAAGAGGGTTTCGATACTAAAGAGAAACTCAGCAAATGGCTGAAAGATAATACCAGGATGACGATGTGGAATTACTGGTTAGCCAAACCCGATGATATGAAAGCCGCAAAGAGGGGAGAGGAACCCTACGCCTCGTTATTAAAACTGCCGTTAGATGCCCCTTCACCCGAACCGCTGATTAAAAAGGATTCACCTGTGACAATAGCGTTGGTCGGCGGTGAAACCGACCAGATATGGCAGCTGGGTGATTTCGGGATTACGACCACTGTCTCAATAGATAAGTGGCGGTAATTAAATACTACCCGTTATACAGCCCGTTCATTTGAAGAGCAGATAAGATAACCGCATTGCTGAACATATAATTCGGCGGTAGTTCCTTTAATTTTTTGAACCCGAACTTCGCCGGCATATTATCGATAACGTTATCGTATATTTTTATCACGGGTTCGCCTTTAGCCAGTCTCGGAGCTTTTTTAACCGCTGCGAGAATGGCATCGACGAAATCCAGACTATCATCTATATAACTGTTAATATCCTTACCCTGTTTCTTGTAGGAAATGGGAGAAATCGTACAACGCATTCCGTGCGCCATATATAAGTATTTAATAGGCATCTTCTTCAGTATTTCGAGGTTCCGTTTATAAGCCGGTAAATCCATAATGATAGGCAGCCCGCAACTGGGGTCGTGCCAGCCGGGTAGTGCATCACCGGCGAAGAGTATCCCTTCTTTTTCCCAGTAAAACCCGATGGAACCGGCAGTGTGGCCGGCCAGGTTCAATACCTGAAGCTTACAGTCGTTGCCCAGGTCGATAACATCGCCCTCTTCGATTAATTTATCGACGGATGTTTCCGGACCGCCGATATTCACGAATCCTTCCCATTCACGGGTTATATATTCCGCACCGAGTATATTGGTGACCAGCGGACCGTAAAATTCTTTGACGTGTTTTTTACGGTCGCTAACCATATCGGCTTCTTTCGGATGAATGTATATTTTAGCCCCGGCTGTTTTAAGTACGGCATTGCCGCCGGTGTGATCGAAATGGCCATGGGTATTCAGAACAATATTAATATCCGATAATTTCATGCCCAGCTTGGATAAAGCAGGGAGGACGTTTGCTTCCGGAGATCCAACCGGGCCGGTATCTATAAGTGCGTTTTGCTTGCCCCTGAGTAAATAGAGGACTACTTCTCCAAAAGGGAACACACAAACGATTTCGGTTACTTTAGGATGCGTGAACATAGTGCCTCCCTCGTTAATTTAAATATACTATTAGCCGCCCATTTGAACCTTTAAGCCGTAACTCTCGAATAATTCCTTAATAGAATTCATCCGCTCATTGGGAATGGACGGTTCATTCAGCATATATTCTCTGCCGAGTTCTCTGTATTTTATTGTTCCGTATTGGTGATAAGCCAGTAAATCGACGCGTTCCACTGATTTTAATGTGGATAACAATTTAGCGGTCTCTTTAAGGTTTTTATCCGAATCGGTATGATGCGGGATTATCGGTAATCTGATAATAATATCTTTGCCGATATCATTCAGGTGTTTCAAATTCTTTAAAATAATTTCGTTTGAAACGCCGGTGCTCTTTTTATGCTGTACCGGGTCCAGACCCTTCAAGTCGAAAAGAAGCAAGTCGGCTTCTTCAAGTGCTTTTAAACCGTCCTCGTTAACCGTATAGCCGCAGGTATCCAATGCGGTATGTATGTAGTTATCTTTACATTTTTTCAAAAACGCTCTGGTGAATTTAGCCTGGAAGGTCGGTTCGCCGCCGCCGATGGTAACCCCGCCGCCGGATGAGCGGTAATATGCCCTGTCCTTTTCCACGATGGCGTAAAGCTCGTCTACCGTGTACCATTTCCCGAAAAAGCTTAATGTATCGGTATAACAATCATCGATACACATACCACAGTTATCACATAATTTTCGGTCGATAGTTACTTTATCACCTTTTGCATTTTTAGCAACTTTAATAGCACCCTTCGGGCATACCGTAACACATCTGCCGCAACCATCGCACAATGATGCCGTACATTTGATTTCCGGCATCGTATTCTGACCTTCGGGATTACAGCACCAGAGACATTTTAGGGGGCAGCCTTTTAAAAATACCGTAGTCCTGATACCGTGACCATCCACGAAGGAACCATGAATAATATGAAAAACCAAACCTTTAACTTCTTCCACCACAGATTACCAACCTTTAAATTATTTATAAGTACCGTATTCTTTAGCCGCGGCCATAATAGCCCGCAGGTTATCGGGATTACCGTTATCGACACTGGCACTGCCTGCCAGAATATATCCGCCGCCCGG
>CAZJQF010000068.1:6281-10229 GCA_964547925.1 uncultured Dehalococcoidales bacterium | reverse complement strand
CCGTCCGCAACGGCTACCGAACAGGTGATGGAAAGAATAAACGGAATGCGAAAATCCGGACAACCGGCACTGGATATGAATATGTTCGCCTCACCGGAGGAACTCGCCAATGTCGTACTGTGGTTGGCTTCGGATGACGTCAGCCATATGAGCGGGCAGAGTATCCAGATGGGTATCGACTATCCAAAATACTAAATATTTAAGGAGAGGATATCGCTGATGAATAAATCGGGAACTGCGGTAAATAAACAGGGTCTATCAAAAGGCGTTTTTTACAATGTTCAGGGATTAACTTATAAAACAGACAGTGTCTCCGGTATCACGAATAAAAAAGGAGAGTTTTTATACCGGGAAGGGGAGAAGGTTACGTTTTCCGTCGGTGATTTACCGATAGGTTCCGCAGCCGGGGCGCAGATTTTAACTCCGGCCCACCTGGTGGCGGAAGTTAACGGCGATATAAAAAAATTAACCAATCAAAAAGCGACTAATTTAACCCGATTTCTGCTCTGTTTTAGCCGTAACGGCAACGTTGAAAACGGGGTATATCTCACCAAACAAATCGTAGACGTAATTAATAAATTTAAACACTTCATCAACTTCGACCAAACCGAAATGGCCTTCAGTTTAGACACAATTATTAAAACGATTTACACCCAATTCGATGTTAATTTGCCCACCGGTGCACAGGCACGTAATTATATGCGGTGGACGCTTAAAGGTATCAAAAAAACAACCGATGTAAAAATTCCTACTCGTGACGGGGCATATCTTCTCGGGGACATTTTCCGCCCCATAGCCGCCGGGAAATATCCGGTGATAATGTCGCTGGGTGCTTTCGGGAAGGCCTGGTGGATGGGAGTGGTGGCCAACCAGGAAGATTTGGTGATGCGTGAAGATTGGGAAGACAAATTCTTCGAAGGTAAGCCGGCGGTTATTCCGCTGGGAATGCAGGTGGAGCAGCCGAGTGAATATTTTGAAATCGCCCAGCCCTCGGATTTTGTTACACAGGGTTATGTAGTTATTAACATCGACGGGAGGGGTGTCGGCAACACCCCCGGTGTATTCGAGCAGTTCAGTGTAAATGAATCCAAAGATTATTATGATGCTATCGAGTGGGCGGGAACACAGCCCTGGTCAAACGGTAAAATCGGACTGTTCGGAGGCTCGTATTACGCGATGAACCAGTATAACGTCGCCCAGTTACAGCCGCCTCACCTGAAAGCGATAGTTCCGGATTGCGGCGATATCGATTCCTACCGCGATTATATCCATACAGGCGGCGGTCTATATAACACTTTCAATTTCATCCCCTGGGCGGCGACGGGCAAAAAAGTGAACTGGATAGGGATTGCTTTGAACCATCCTTTTGCCGACCCCGCTATTTATGGCCCCAAAGGGAAAATATGCATCACTCCCGATATGAAAAAGGTGAAAGTACCGCTGCGTATCGGGATGGGTATCGAAGGAACGATTCACACCCGGGGGAGCAGCGAGGCGTTTTTCCAGGCGGGCTCTAAAAATAAACACATCACGGTAATCTCCGAACCGGGGGCTCACGGATGGCTGTATCAAAAAGAATTTTTAGGGGAGCATCTGGAATTCTTCGACCACTGGTTGAAGGGTAAGCAAAACGGGGCAACCGAACAACCGCCGGTTAAGGTGCAAATCCGTACCGGACATGCCGGCAGCTACTGGCTGAACGAAGATGACTGGCCGCTTAAACGAACCAGGTACGTGAAAATGTATCTCGATGCAAGAAGTTCGGCGGGTACAACCGACAGGAACCGGAAAAAGGATTATATGCTATCCCCAGCCGTACCCGGTGAAAACCGTTCTCAGAGTTATCCGGCCGATGTAAATTGGGAACCTGCTAACTTATGGTCGGCTGGTTTAACTTTTACCACGGAACCTACGCCTGAAGATATCGTGTTGGCCGGCTACCTGAAGCTGGTTATCTGGGTATCATCGACGACCCATGATATGGAGCTCCACGCTCAGGTACGTGCTCTGGATGAAAATTTAAAAGATGTTCCTTACGCGGTAGGCAATCCCGAAATGATGAAGTTTTTCCCCATCGCTCACGGTGCGCTCAAAGTATCTCACCGCAAACTCGACCCGAAAAAATCGACCATCTTTCGGCCGTTCCACACCCATCTCAAGAAAGATTACCAGCCGTTGCAGCCGGGTGAGGCAGTGGAAGCAGAAGTCGAACTCTGGCCGACCACGGCCGTGATTAAAAAAGGATACCGGCTGCGTTTATACATCCAGCCGTTCAGCGGCCCGGGTTTTATGGGCAGGGAATTCGATGCGGTGGATACGACCTACCAGCCGGGGGCGCTCAATACGGTTTATACCGGCCCGAAATACCCGTCTTATCTGCAGCTGCCGATGATTCCGAAGAAATAGAGTAATATCGATTAAGAAACAGGGACGTTTTGACGCCGTCTTATGCCGGCTAATATGAAAGTCAGAACAAGCCCGATAGCGCAAACAATACTGATTGAATAGAAACCCCATTCGAAAGAGCCGGTAGCATCTTTGAGAAATCCCATCAGGTATGATGTGGTGAGTCCGCCGAAGATGGCGAACATATTGCTCACGCCGTTGGAAATGCCGGTTTTTTCCGGGCCGAGGATTTCGACCGCCATATTAAACAGGGGGCCGAAATAGAACTGCAGGAAAACGGCGTTAATCAATATTACCGCGATAACTAAAGCCATCGAGTTAACCGTAACCAGCAGGCCGGCTGTGATACCCAGAATAATTAGAGAGAAAGCAATAACCGCTATAGGCTTTTTGGTCTTATCGGAAATATAGGCTCCCAGTATATTGGAAGGAGCGTTGATAACGGATTGCAGAGCCATTACGATGCCGACGACCAGTAACGGAAAGTTTTTCTCGTTTACTAACAGAGTCGGCAGCCAGTAGAGGATTCCCTGCACGATACTGAACCTGATAAACTGCAAGCCGTAACAAAGCCAGGCCTGTTTATAACGAAAAACCTCCCGGATTAATTGGAGGTTTAATTTTATCCGGTTTCCCTTATAAACCGTATCACGTCCGATGAACAACAATCCCAGTGCAAAAATGATACCGGCAATACTAAAAATGATTAAAGGTAACCGCCAGGTATCGAAGCGGTTCACGATAATCGGGAAGAGCAGATTTACCAAAAGCAGTCCGATACCCATACCCACTGTGGGTAACGCCGCGGCGACCGTACGGCGGGTTGGCGGAAACCACCGGATAAACACCGACATCGAAGGCGTGAAAACCTGGGAGGCAAAAATACCGAGACACATCTGGATGAGTAATAATTGCCAGTATTGCCCGCTGCAGGCAAACAGTACGGAGCAGCCCATCAATCCCAGCGTCCCGGCCGATACCATTTTCCTCGGCGAGTAGCGGTCGGCCATATAGCCGGCCGGTAGCTGCATTAATGCGTAAACGAGCAAATAGGCTGCCGCCAGGCTCCCTGCCTGAACGTAGCTTAATTTAAGGTCTTCCCGTATCAGCGGCAAAAGGAGGGGTAAGCCGCCCATCGGGACCGCCTGAACCATCAGACATAGGGAGGTGAATAACAGACTCCGGGAGCGGCCTTTTACGTTGTTTAACACAGTATTTTAATCATAATATTTTAGGGTCTCGACTGTAAATTAACCGGGTTTGACGATGCACCGGTTCTTTACGTTATCATAAGTTGTATGCAAAATCCTGACGGCAGTCCCTTAAATCCCCAGATGTTATACGACCTGGTATCTATAAAAATGCCGTTCGGTAAGTATCAGGGACGCCTGTTGTGTGATTTACCGGAACCTTACCTCGTGTGGTTTCATAAAAAAGGCTTTCCGGAAGGAAAGCTGGGCCTGCTGCTTTCGGCTTTATATGAAATTAAACTGAACGGGCTGGAATACCTGTTGAAGCCGATAAAAAAATTCGATTAATCGG
>CAZJQF010000068.1:0-6181 GCA_964547925.1 uncultured Dehalococcoidales bacterium | reverse complement strand
AAAATCTGTTTTTCCCGCCAGTCCAGATATTCATCGTAATTGCCGGTGAAGACAAGCGGCACGCCGTTTTTTATCTCGATTATCTTATTTGCGATTTCCCGGATAACCGTGCGGTCGTGCGTGATAAAACAGAGCGTGCCGTGATAAGCATCGAGGGCATCGATGAGCATTTCCCGCGAGTTTATATCGAGATGGTTGGTAGGCTCATCCATCAGCAGGAAATTAGCCGGCTGCACCAGCATCTTGGCCAGAGAAAGACGGGCCTTTTCTCCGCCGGAAAGAACGAGGACTTTCTTAAAAACATCATCACCGCTGAACAGGAACGCGCCAAGGAGAGTACGCAATTGTAAATCGGGTATCCGCGGTGCGGCTTTTTGGATTTCTTCGAGTACCGTATTCGCCGGATCGAGGAGTTCCAGTTGATGTTGGGCATAGTAGGCAGTATTAACGTTATAGCCGAGCTTCCGTTCCCCGCTATTAAAAGGCAGGACCCCGGCAAGTATCTTGAGCAGCGTGGTTTTCCCGGCACCGTTCGACCCGACCAGAGCTACCCGGTCGTTACGTTTCAGAACGAGATTAAGGTCGTTGTAAACGGGATTGCTATCATAGGATTTCGCAATGTGCTTGAGGGTAATAACGTCATCGCCGCTGCGGGCCGGTTCGGAGAAGTTAAAGTGTATCTTCTTCGTCGCTCTGGGCACAACGACACGCTCGATTTTCGCTAATGCTTTCAGGCGGCTCTGCACCTGGGTGGCTTTAGTGGCTTTGTAACGGAACTTTTCGACGAACCTCATCTGCTTCTGGATTTTAATTTCCTGACGGCGGGCGGTGGCTTCACGGATTTCCATTTCCTGTTTTCGGGCTTCGACATATTCGTCATAGTTGCCGTGGAAGAAAACCACATCGTCCGGCTCTATAGCGAAAATCTTACCGACAACCCGGTTCAGAAACGCCCGGTCGTGAGATGTCACCATAACCGAACCCTGGTATGATTTTAAATATTCCTCGAACCAGAGACAGGACTCGAGGTCGAGATGATTGGTAGGCTCATCGAGCAGCAGCATATCGGGATTCAGCACCAGTAATTTGGCCAGAGAGACCCTCATCAGCCAGCCGCCGCTGAATTCACTCAACGGACGGTGAAAATCGCCGGTTTTAAATCCGAGACCGGAAAGCACCACTTCCGCTTCATGTTCGATGCTGTAACCGCCGGACGTCTCGAATTTATGCTGTAAATCGCCGAGTTCCCGTAGCAGTTTAGCCGATACTTCGGGTTCGGTTTCTTCTTCCAGACTCTCATGAAGAACTTTAATGCGGTGTTCCAATCCGGCAATTTTATCCGAAGTATGAGCCACATGGTCGAGCAGTCTCTCGCCGGTGAAAGGGGAAAGTTCCTGTTTCGTGTAGCCGATGGTGATATCTTTACGCATAGCGATGCTGCCGGAATCCGGCAGGATATTCCCGACCAGTATTTCGAACAGGGTGGTCTTACCGGAACCGTTAGGCCCGATAACAGCGATGCGGTCTCTGGCTCCGATATTGAAAGTAACGCCGCTGAAAAGAACGCGTTCACCGTATGATTTGGATATGTTGGTAACGTTTAGCATGAATAACTCGGAATATTAAATGATTCATCTTATATTATAGCGTGACGGGCGGGCCGGAGTCTTGGAGACAGGTCGAAATTATAAGTAACAGCGGTAAATACCGCCGTTACTTAAACGGTTTAAATTTTTATTTTTCTGCCGGTTTGCCTTTTTTACGGTAAACCAGGTTATAAACCGCCGGAATAACGAAGAGCGTTAAGAAGGTGGAACTGACCATACCGCCGATGACGACAATCGCCAGTTCGGCAGTCAGCATAGTTCCGGTGCTGACACTCACGGTCATCGGAATCATTGCGAGAATGGTGGTCAGAGCCGTCATCAGAATAGGCCGCAGGCGGATTTTACCGCCCTCGATTAAGGCATCTTTTACATCCAGGCCGTTTTTCCGTTGCTCCTCGACCATAGATACCAGAACGATAGCGTTTGTTAACACGATTCCTACCAGCATAAGCAACCCCATCATGGCCGACACACCGAGGGTATATCCGCCGATAAGCAAAGCGGTTATCGAACCGATGAAGGCCAGCGGCAGACTTATCATAATTATCAGCGGATTCCGGAAGGAACGCATCATGATGATAACAATGGCAAAAACGATGACGATGGCGATAATTATCGCAATATACATCCGGTTAAAAGTATTCGTCATTTCTTCCATTACACCCGCGGTCACGATATCCACACCGGGATGGTCCGGTAAGGCATTGATCTCATCTTCGATAGCCTGATTAACGGCCCCGACATCTTTTTGCGTTATCGTAGCGGTTATCGTAGCAGAAAGAGTAGTGTCCGTATGGCTGATATGAGATGGTAATTCTTCCATCGTAACTAAAGCCAAATCATTCAGAGTTACGGATTGCGGGAAACCTATTTTCAGGTTTTTCGCCTGGTCGACGGATGTCAAAGTAGGGACAATGCTATTGAAATAGAACGAATAGCTTTCATTATCGAGCGTTACCGTTTTACCGGGCACGGTTCCGCCGTACATCAAGATAACGAACTCCTGCTGGAGCTGGGTTAGCTGGGTAAGCGGCAGCCCGGATGACATTGCTTTTGCGGGGTCAACGGTGATATTCAATTTGGGCACGACGGTGGTTAAGTCACTCTTTAAATCGGCAATTCCGCCGACCTTTTGCAGTTTTTCCATGAGCTGAGCGGTAACGGCCGCAATTTTATCCTGGTTTTCTCCCTGTAAGGAAATATTCAGGCTGGAAACTGAAAAGCCCATACCGGCTCCGGAATCGGCCCCGGAAATCGTGATACTGCCGGTATCGGTGATACCGCGGCAGGCGTTACTTACAGCCTCGACTTCTGTTTGCATATCGGCATCATCTTTGAGATAAGCGACAATCGAGGCTGTATTGGAACCGCCGCTGCCCATGGCGGTGCTCATGATACCCGACATCGAGGTGGTTGAAGTGCCCACGGTTGCCTGGAAGGTGCGAATCGACGGGTTTTCGGCGAGTATTTTTTCGACTTCAGCCGCCACCGCATCTACTTCGGCGGTATCGGCGCTCGCCGGGAGAGTAATATTAATATTCAGCGTCGGTTCGCTCATACTGCCCGACATAAAAGATGTGCCGGTTATCAGCAGTAAACCGATACTCCCGAGAAGTAATATCACGGCGGAGATAATCACCGTAGTGCTGTGTTCCAGCGTCCATTTTAAAGATTTGATGTATATTTTCTGGTACCAGTTATCACGTATGGTAACAGCCTGGGCTTTCTTACTGACGAGAAAACGGGAAAGGGCAGGAATCAGGGCTAACGCCACAAGCAGTGAAGCAAGCATCGTAAAGGTAACAGTGAGGCCGAACGGGATGAACATTTCGCCTACAATACCGCCGACAAACATCAACGGTATAAAGATAGCGACGGTAGCCAGCGTCGCCGCGGTAATCGGGGTGGCGATTTCTTTGGCTCCGTTAATAGAGGCTTCTTTAAAGTGTTCGCCGCGCCGCATCCGGCGGAAGATGATTTCAATCATAACGATACTGTCATCGATAAGTCGTCCGATGGCGATGGTGACGGCACTTAATGTCAGCAGATTTAAAGTAACCCCAGACAGACGCATGCATAAAAATCCGATGAATACGCTCAGGGGAATAGAGATGGCGGTAATTAATGATGCCCGGACCGCCCACAGGAAGAAGAAGACTACCAGAATCGCCAGTCCGGAACCGATAAGCGCTTTTTCCCACAGTTGAGAAACGCTGGCATTGATAAAATCGGACTGGTCAAAAACCGTATCGATAGTAACGTTGTCACCCAGTTGTTCCTGTAATTCCGCAACTCGGGTATTTACCGCTGCGGCGGTTTCGACGGTATTGGCCGTTTCGGTCTTGGTTATCGAAATGCTGACGCTGGGCTTGCCGTCGGTACGGATAATCGCTGCAGAAGGCGGGGCACTTAATCTGACCGAGGCAACATCGGACAGCCTGGTATCACCGGTGCCGATAGGCGTATTCTCCACTTCGCTTAAAGAAGTATATTCGTTACTGAGAAGGCCGGTAATCTGGGCTACGGAAACACCGGCGGCGTTCATTTTGTCCGGGTCGGCGGTAATGATCACCTGGTCTCTCTCCCCGCCATCGGTATCTACTCTGAGAACTCCGTCCATCTGTGTCAGGGCAGGGACGATTTGAGCATCAACGATTTCTTTAAGCTGTTCCGGAGGCAGGTTTCCGGAAACGCTCAGCTCGGTCATCGGTATCATGTTCATATTGATGGGAATAATCTGGGGATTTGACGCATCGGAACCCATTAAATCGGGAAGGTTGAGGACGGCTGCCGGCAGCGTAATCCCGCTGATGCCTTCATTAAGTCTCCCGGTAACGGCGGACATGTCGGTACCGTATTCGAACTCAGCCATAATCAGGGACATCCCGGCCGTGGATTTGGAGGTCACGTGTTTTAAACTTTTATCCGACCACTCCTCCCAGATAAATTTCTCGATGGGTTCGGTGACTTCGCGAACTACCGCATCTGCAGTCGCCTGCGGGTATATCGTGACGATTGTGGTATAAGGGAAACTTATATCCGGAAAAAGCTCGATTTTAAGACCGAAAAATGCCCAGACCGAAGCCCCGGCGAGCACCAAAGCGAGGATATACGTTAATAAACGGCTGTGCAATGCCCATTTAGTTAAATGCCACATAATGCAGGCTCCTGTGAAAATAGCTGCAGGTATAACCGGCAGCTATTTAATATTAACATCAAGATGTTGTTAAAAGAAAGGATTCGGAACGATAGGGTAGTTGTGTTTTTGTCTCTTGTAGGGTGGGTGAAGCGCAGTGAAACCCACCAACAATATATTGCATCATTTTGAGATACGGTTATTCGGCCAGATTAACTTGCACCGGCGCCCGTTCGAAATCGGCGGCAGACATCAGCGTCCGCGGTTTCATCTGCACCATCGCGGCAACGAAGCGGTCGGGGACGATTTCCAACCGCGTGTTGTAAAACGTAGCGGAAGAGTTGAAATAATCGCGGGCGAGGGCAATCCGCTGCTCGGTTTCCACCAGAGATTGCTGCAATTTAAGAAAGGCCTCATTAGCTTTCAACTCGGGGTAGTTTTCCACCACCACCCGCAGCTCCGGGCTAAAACCTTTATAATCGGGGCCGGCAGCGCCGGGAGGGGTAGCCGTTACCTGAGCGCGTATCTCCGTAATCAGCTTCTGGGTCTCGCTCTCATGGGCGCCGTACCCTTTTACGGTCTGCACCAGATTCGGAATTAAATCGTTGCGGCGTTTGAGCTGGATATCTACCTGCGACCACGCCTGCTCGACGCGGTGTTTCAGGTTAATCAGGCTGTTATAAACCGTCCAGAGCCAGCCGATGCCCAGGGCGACCAAATATCCGGCACCTGCAATAACATAAGGCTGCCAGGTAGTAATAAACCCCTTGTTTACCATCTGCCACCAGATAGCTCCGCCGGCGGCGAATAAAAGACCGACGAACAACCACACCCAGAACCCGGCCAGATAGCCGCGGCTGATCTGCTTTTCCGAATTCACCGAAATAATAAACATCGGGGCGGCTTTGTCTTTGGCAATCTCTGCCGCCACGGCATCCTGACGCTCTCTTGCCTGTCCCATCACGTATAACTCCGCGTGTAAGGGAATACCCGTCTCGGTGAACCGGCGGCGGTGGTCGGAATTCGCTATTTCATAGGCCGGACCCTTAGCGAAATACAAGGGGTCATTACGGCCGCAGGTCGTATTGAAAAACGATTTTTCCTTGATAGAAGCTCCGTCCGGTATAATACGTACTACGCCCGTATCGTCTTTGAGATAAAACGGGGCGGACTCGCCGCCGGAAGCGACGGTTTTCCAGCCGCTTTCCCGCCGGGTACGCGTGTGCGTATGACCTTTGGAATCGGTATAGGTCTCGGTAACCATACGCGACCATTCTTCTTGCACCTGATAGCCGTATCGCACGCAAGTTGCCCCGCCGAGGAAACTCGTAAAAGGCTTTTCACTCTCCGCCGTACCTTTAAGTTCGGCGAGACCGATGAAAACACCCTGCGTCTTCGAGGTAGGGGTGTCGTCGATGATACGCTTGTGCCGGTAAGA
>CAZJQF010000067.1:0-10257 GCA_964547925.1 uncultured Dehalococcoidales bacterium | reverse complement strand
TGAATACCGGCAAAAGACAGCGGCGGCACATTTTCCCGGTAACACATAAAATTACGCAGCGTAAGCCTGACTGGAATCATAACTCAATTATTTTATCATAAATTTTGATAAATTATTTCCGATTTTTTCCGCCTGTTGAATATTTGTGCTATGATATGTAACGGGTCTGGTATACTAATATTAAGTCAGACGGGTCGATGTAAAAGCCTTGAATATGCTACTAAATGGTACGTGTTAATAAATACCGGAGATACGGGGGATAAATATGACTAACAACGAACAGTCGCCCATCAGTCCTGAAAGTGCCGTCCCCACCGCGAAGGAAAAACGTAAACCGAGAAACCTTGGCTTACTTTACGGATTATTAGCCCTCGGCGTTGTCGTCATCGTCGCTGGTGTGGTACTGGTATTCGTCCTCTAATACGTCGCACCGGTATACCCTGACCTCTCATTTTTAATTATTTCCGTATATGAAAAAAATAGGCATTCTTTATCATCCGCTCAATAATGCAGCTCATCTGCGGGCAGACGAGTTGCATAAATCGTTATTATCAGAAGGCATTACCGCCTGGGTCTGCTCTGCCTGGGAAGAAAAAAAAGCCTATTCGCTTCTGGACGGGACCGAGCTCATTCTCAGTATCGGCGGCGATGGGACTATTTTACGGGCGGCTCAGGTCGTTATGGGAACCGGCGTACCCATCATCGGTATTAATCTCGGCAACCTCGGCTTCATGACCGAATTAAGAGCCGATGAAATCAACACCCGCTTGAAAGATTTACTTCGGGGCAACGGCTGGCTGGACAAACGCGCGGTATTGGAAGCCGTTATTCCTGATAAAGAATCCGGAACTCATAAAACCGTTTATGCCCTTAATGATGTGGTCGTCGCCCGCGGTGCTATCGTCAGAATGATTACCGTCGAAATTTCCGTCGATAGAGAACCGGCAGCAACCCACCGGGCAGACGGTTTGATTGTCGCCACCGCTACCGGCAGTACCGGCTATTCCCTGGCTGCCGGCGGTCCCATACTTCATCCGCAGTCTCCTGATATCTTACTGACACCTATATTACCGCACCTTAGTAAGACACAAAGTATCGTTTTACCCAAAACCTCAATAATTGCCCTCACTTTGAAATCAGCCAACCAGGGGACGGTCAGCATTGACGGTCATATAAATTTACCCGTCTCCACCGGGGAAACCGTCACCGTGAAACACAGCAAAAACACCGTCAGTTTTTTACGTTCTTACCCTGAAAATTCTTTCTACGCTAAACTCGAACAAAAATTAAAGGGGAAACAGAATCTATGAAGCCGATTCAACCGGAAAAAGCAAAAATAAGTGATGTTAAATCGATGCACAAATTAATTAATCACTATGCGGACAAGGATGAGATGCTACCCCGCTCTTTAAGTGAACTTTATGAAAATATCCGTGATTATTATGTCATTCGTAGGGGAAAGAAAGTAATCGGCTGTGCCGCGTTACACGTATGCTGGGATGATTTAGCCGAGATCAAATCATCCGCCGTCGATAAAAAATATATCCGCCAGGGTATCGGCACCATTTTAGTCGAAGCTTGTTTACAGGAAGCCCGGGAATTAGGTATATCTACGGTATTTGCATTGAGCTATAAACCTACGTTTTTTAAGAAATTCGGCTTCGCGATCATAGATAAAAACGAGCTGCCGCAAAAGGTCTGGGGCGAATGTTTCCGCTGCTCCAAGTTCCCGAACTGCGATGAAACCGCCCTTATCTACCATTTTAAGGACAATGAATGATGGAAAATACTCTTTCCAGCCGGGTTATTTACGAAGGCCGCGCCGTCAAGCTGAGAGTCGATACCCTCCTGAAGGGAAAAGATGAGGAAACCACCCGTGAAATCGTCGAGCACGCCAACGCAATTGTCGTTGTCCCTGTAGACGCTGACGGTAATATTTTGATGGTCCGGCAATTCCGCCACGCCGTCGGTAAAGACTTGCTGGAATTACCCGCCGGCGGTATCGAACTGGGTGAAGACCCTGCCGTTGCCGTCGCCCGGGAAATGCGCGAGGAAACCGGCTTTCTTCCCCGGAATATTAAGCCTCTCGGCGGCTTTTATGCGGCACCGGGTTACGTTACCGAGTATTTATACCTCTATGTCGCTTCGGACTTAATTCCGTCACCTCTCGTCGCTGAGGATACCGATGAAATTCAAGTCTTTCCCATCTCTAAGGAGAAAATCCCGGATATGATTGCCTTCGGCGATATTCAGGACGCTAAAAGTATCGCCGGAATATTAAGATACCTTCATATTAAATAATAATTGTTAATACCGTTACCGGAGTATTAATCGATATCTATTGCCTGCTGTTGCCCGCCGATGTAAAATAGATTCACTTAGTTAAAACACGGGAGGAGTCCGGAGTGGAAATCAAAGCTATCAGCGGTAAACTCGACCAGCTTAAAGTCGATGCTTTAATCATCGGTTATTTTGAGGGTACGGAAAACCTGACCGGCATCGCTGCCGGTATCGATAAAACACTGGACGGCATTATTAATCAGCTTATTGACCGGAAAGAAATCAAGGGTAAACTTAACGAAGTCAATTTCATTCATACACTCAATAAATTACCGGCTTCCCGCGTTGCCGTCGTTGGTCTGGGTAAACGTACCGAATTAACTCTCGATAAAGTCCGCACTGCCGCCGCTGCCGTGTTACGCCGGCTGCGGAATCAAGGAGTTGCAGATATCGCTCTGGGAGCCCTCGGTACGGATATCGCCGGCATTTCCGCAGAGAATGCGGCGATGGCAATCACCGAAGGCGTGATTCTCGGTTTATACACCTTCCGGAAACATATGACCGCCGAACCCGACTTTGAAGACATCAAGCAAATTACAATTGTCGAGCCGGATGAAGCTAAACTGGACGCGTTAAAAGAAGGCATCCGTAAAGGCAAGATAACCGCCGAAGCCTCTATCCTCGCCCGCGATATGGTGAACGAGCCGTCCAACTACATGACCCCCGCTACCATGGCCGCTACGGCCAAGAACCTGGCGGAAGCTTATGGCCTGAAAATCAACATATTGGAACGCGAGCAGATGCAGGAGCTCAAAATGGGCGCCCTGCTCGGTGTCAGCCAGGGTTCCGACCGTCCGCCCAAATTCATCGTCTTACGCTACCAAGGTAATGAATCGGAGAAAATTGACGTGGCTCTGGTCGGGAAAGGCATTACTTTCGATTCCGGCGGTATTTCCCTGAAACCATCGGATGGTATGGGCGATATGAAAGGCGATATGGCCGGCGGGGCTGCCGTTATGGCCGCTATCAGCGCCGTCGCCCAGTTGAAACTTAATATTAATGTCATTGCTGTGGTTCCGGCCACGGAAAATATGCCCGGGGGTAGCGCTTTCAAACCCGGCGACGTCCTTACCGCGATGAACGGCAAAACCATCGAAATTATTTCTACCGATGCCGAAGGCCGCCTGATTCTGGCCGATGCTTTGTCTTACACCAAGACCTTCGACGTAAAGTATATTATTGACGTTGCTACTCTGACGGGAGCCTGCCAAGTCGCTCTGGGAGATGTCTGTTCCGGCGTCTTCAGCAATAACCGGGAACTGGCGGATAAAATCGTCGCAGCCGGTAACGAGACGGGCGAACTGATGTGGCAGATGCCGATGTTCGATATCTATAAAGAACTGAATAAGAGCGATGTTGCCGATATTAAAAACACCGGCGGCCGCTACGGCGGGGCCATTACCGCCGCTAAATTCCTCGGCGAGTTCGCCGGAGATACACCATGGGTGCATATCGATATCGCCGGTACGGAAAAACTCGATAAAGACCGCGGCTATATCGTCAAAGGAGCCACCGGCATCCCCGTCCGCACCCTCGTCAACTTTATCCTGTCGCTGACCAAAAAACCGGGAAAGTAGCTTTTAAGTTTACAGTTATCAGTTCACAGTTTTCAGTTTATAATGAAGATTTATTTCAATTTCATCTTCCTTTTTTAAAGAGCCTGTCCCGGGCTAGAACCGGGAGAGATATAGAGGGATTACAGCAAATCCCCCTTTAATTCCCCCTTTACTAAAGTGGGAAATGATTCCGCCCTGTTTTACGCTTGCTTTAAACTATTTTCACAACTATTCTTAAATCATTAATCGTAAATCTTATTTCTGATATCTGATATCTGATTTTTGATATTTGGTTTTGTCGCCCCATTGACACCTATCGCTGATTTGCCATATTCTACATTTATCGGTTGAATTTATCAGCCTCTCTCCACAGGAGGTAAAGTAATGTGAAGAAGATTGCGGTACTCACCAGCGGCGGGGACGCTCCCGGCATGAATGCGGCCATCCGCGGCGTCGTCCGGACGGGAATCGACAAAGGCTGGCAGGTGAACGGCTTCCGTAACGGTTATCAGGGTCTGCTGAACGACAATATCATTCCGATGGGGGCAAGGGATGTCAGCGGCGTTATCCAGCGCGGCGGCACGATGCTCGGCAGCAGCCGTTCCCCTGAATTCGAGACCGAAGACGGCCGGCTTAAAGCCGTCCGTAATTTGCAGAGGCACGAAATCGAGGCGTTAATCGTCATCGGCGGCAACGGCTCGCAGCAGGGGGCTTATGCCCTTTCCAAGATGGGCTTTCCTATCGTCGGGATTGCCTCGACTATCGATAACGACCTTTACGGACCGGATATCACGCTGGGTGTCGATACCGCTCTCAATATCGCTCTGGAAGCAATCGACCGGCTGAAGGTAACGGCGTCATCCCACCAGCGGGCTTTCCTTATCGAGGTGATGGGGCGGAACTGCGGCTACCTGGCCCTGATGTCAGGCATCGCCGGCGGGGCGGAGTACGTGATTCTGCCCGAAGTGGAGACCGACCCCGAGGAAGTAGCGGCCCGGCTGCGGGCGGATTACCAAAAAGGCAAGGAACACGCCATCGTGGTCGTGGCGGAAGGGGCGAAATACAACGCGGAAGCTCTCGGGGAGTATTTCAAAAAGCACCGCGAGCGTCTCGGCTTCGATTTGCGCGTCACGATTATCGGGCACGTGCAGCGGGGCGGGGCACCCGGAGCCTTCGACCGCCTGCTCGGTACGCGTATGGGCGCCGCCGCGACGGATGCCATCGCGAAGAACAGGTTCGGTGAACTGGTCGGCCTGTTCAACGGGGAAATCGGCACGATGCCGCTGAAAGAAGTCGTCAGCCATAAGAAGAAGCTGGACCTGAAGCTGCTGGAACTGGCGAAGGCACTGAATAAGTAAAAATATAAATTATAAAATAAACGGGGGAATTGTTTTAAAAAAGTAGAGAAACAATTCCCCACACTCGAGGCTATTGTTTTCAGGCTCAAAGCTAAATTATTAATTAAAAACAATTCGAAACAAATCCTTTCTTTCATATATCAAACATCAAATATCAAAAATTAATACTTAAAATAACGATATAAAGCAAAACTTAATAAACATTTAGGGCGAATGCCATTCGCCCCTACCATAGTTCATATTTCAGAAGAATCTAAATAATAGCACAAATGTGCGGTGGTGTAAAGCGTGGTATTTCGCTTTTATTGTCATTCTGAGTGTAGCGAAGAATCCGTTTTGTAGGGGCAGCCCCCTGTGGCTGCCCTTTACTTCAACATCTTCCGAAGGAAGGAGAAAGGCGACTAAGGGTCCGTTGGCTCCTTCGTTCAAGACTCAGGATGACAATCTGCGGATTGTCACTTTGGCTTCCCCCTCTATCCCTGACAAATACCGACTGATGAGTATCGAAGGTTACCATGACGCTACCGCTGTGTACCGCTATCGGCTTTCTTTTTTTGTCATTCCCGTCCCGACCGGGAATCCAGGAAAATATTTCCAAAATTGTCCAAAATAATTGCGTTATCAGCGAGGCAATGATAAAATCGGGGTAATAAAAACCGGGGTAAAAGAAAATGTACGACTTAAAACCGTTTCAAGATTATCTGCAATCAATTCAGAAAAACTTGGCTACCGGAGATGCGACAGAGCATACACACCGACCGGCATTAAAAATACTCCTAGAAAACCTCGAAAAAGGTATTTCCGCTACAAATGAACCAAAGCACAGCGATTGTGGGGCACCAGATTATATAATTCGGAAAGGCATACTGACTGTCGGTTATATCGAGGCAAAAGACATCGGGAAAAGCCTTGATGAAGCAGAAAAATCCGACCAGTTAAAGCGCTACTTCAAACCGCTTTCCAATCTCATCCTGACCGATTATTTAGAATTCCGCTGGTATCTGGATGGTGAAAAGAAACTGACTGCCCGCCTGGCTATTGCCGATGCCAAGGGTAAACTCAAGTCTGATAAAGAAGGCATACAAAATGTTGCCGAGTTATTAACTAATTTTCTAATGCATAAAGCGGTAAACGTCGGCAAGCCAAAGGATTTGGCCGTTAAAATGGCACAAATGGCACACCTTATACGCAATCTGATTATTAATACGTTTAAAAAAGAAACGGAAGCCGGGACATTACACAGCCAGTTGGCGGCTTTCCGGGAAAATCTGATTCCCGACCTGCAACCAGAGACATTTGCGGATATGTACGCGCAAACCATCGCTTACGGACTTTTTGCGGCACGGTGCACAGATAATTCCGGCAAGGAATTTACGCGCCAGAATGCCGCTTACCTTTTACCCAAGACCAATCCATTTTTACGCAAGCTATTCAACCATATTGCCGGACCGGATTTAGACGAACGCATCGCGTGGCTAGTAGATGATTTAGCCCAATTGCTAAACCAGGCGGATATGGCGGCAGTACTGGAGGATTTCGGCAAGCACAAGGCTAAAGAAGACCCGGTAGTGCATTTTTACGAAACATTCCTAAAAGAATACGACCCGGACGTGAGGGAAACACGCGGCGTTTATTATACGCCGGAACCGGTGGTATCTTATATCGTCCGGTCAATCGATTATCTTTTAAAAACCCGTTTCAACAAATCGCAAGGGCTGGCCGACCCAACGGTATATATTCTGGACCCGGCTACTGGAACGGCGACCTTTCTTTATACCGTTATCGAGGAAATCCACAATGCGATTATCGGGCAGGGCCAGCAGGGAATCTGGAATAACTACGTGGCAGAAAAATTATTACCGCGTCTATTCGGATTTGAATTATTAATGGCACCTTATGCCATAGCTCATCTGAAATTAGGTTTGCAGCTACAACAGACCGGCTATAAGTTTGAGACCGAAGAGCGTCTAGGAATCTACTTAACCAATACACTGGAAGAAGCCTTCCATAAAGCAGAAAAACTGGGTTTTGCCGAATATATCATTGATGAAGCCAACGCCGCCGCCGAAATTAAGAAAGAAAAACCAATTATGGTTGTGTTGGGCAATCCGCCGTATTCGAAAGCTTCCGCTAATAAAGGCGTTTGGATAGAAAAAATAATGGAGAGTTATAAGACAACCGTAAGAACTGAAGAAACACAAATCCAAGCTCTTTCGGATGATTATGTGAAATTCATTAGATTCGCAGAATGGAGAATTGAACAAACGGGAAATGGAATTATTGGTCTCATAACTAATCATGGCTATCTAAATGGTCCTCTATTTCGGGATATGAGACGTAAATTATTAGAATCATTTTCTGAGATATTTATAATTGAATTACATGGTGATTCCCGTGTAGGAGAAAATACTCCTGACGATACTAAAGATGAAAATGTTTTTGATATCCAACAAGGTGTTGCTATTAGTCTTTTTCTAAAAGGTCAAGGTAAAACAGATAATTGTCATGTTAATTACGCTGAAATTTGGGGTACTAGAGAAGAAAAGTATGAATTACTTTTAGAAAAAGATATAAATACTACGGATTGGACCCAAATCAAACCTGAGCCAAAATATTATTTATTTTCCCCTTTTTCTGGAAATTTAAAACAGGAATATGATAAATATTGGGTATTAACAAATTTATTTGGAACAGGTAATCCATTAAAAGATGCTCATATAGCTTATGGAGCTGGTTTCGTAACACAACAAGACAAGTTTGCTATAGGTTTTACAAAAGACGACCTCATTAGAAATCTCTCTGTATTTTTAGAACAAAATCGGTCTGAAGATGAGCTTCGGGATAAGTTCCATTTTTGTACAACCAATCAGTGGAATTATAAAAAAGCTCAAAAAGAACTAAAAGATATTAATATCGATACAATTATAAAACTTTGTTTATATAGGCCGTTTGACTATCGATATATGGTTAATAATAAGAATGTTACGACCATTTTGCGCACTGCGATAATGAATCATTTACACAAGAAAAACATCGCTTTGCTTTCGACACGGCGCGTGACAAGTACACCTTTTGATAACTTTCTTGTTACTAATATGATTGTTGAATATAAAGCAGTATCATATGACCGTAATACAATAGTTTTTCCACTCTATCTTTATCCGTCAGCACAAGAGGTGAAAAGTGGCTTGTATAAACCTGAAGACCGTCGCCCTAATTTGAACCCGGAGTTCATTAAAAATATTTCTGATAAATTAGGTCTGAAATTTATTGAAGATGGCAAAGGGGATTTAAAAGAGACATTTGGGCCGGAAGACATTTTTAATTACGCTTATGCGGTATTCCATTCGCCGACTTACCGGACACGGTATGCCGAATTCCTGAAAATAGATTTTCCGCGTTTACCGTTGACTACTGATAAAGGGTTGTTCAAAATACTGGCAGAAAAAGGGTCAGAACTGGTAGCCTTGCACCTGATGGAATCGCCTTTATTGAATAAACCCATAACGAAATTTGAGGTAGGCGGTACCGATACAGTGGAAAAAGTCGCGTATGATGAAAAACCCCAGCGGGTTTACATCAATAAGGACCAGTATTTTGACGGTGTACCGACGGAGGTCTGGAATTTCCGCATCGGGGGATATCAGGTATGCGAGAAATGGCTGAAAGACCGCAAGGGACGGACGCTTGGATATGATGATACCACTCATTACGCAAAAGTAGTACTTGCCCTAAAAGAAACGATTCGCCTGATGACAGAGATTGACGCGGCAATTCCAGAGTGGCCGATTAAATAGGAGGCTTTCGTGGGAAACAATAGATTTACAATAGATGGAGAACCTGCCACAATATCTAAAATCAGGAAAACGTCGAAGCATGATAAATTGACAGAAGAAATAGGAGATTACATTACAGCTAGGGAAATCCATAAAATTTGGAGTGCTAACGATACTACTTTAAGAAATGGCATGAGAAGCGGAAAAATAAGAACAAAAAGAGTTGGTACTACGGTCTATTATTCCAAGCGAGATATACTCGCCTATTTAAATTTTTCTAATAACAAAGTTTGATACTATACCATAATATTTTTGAGCAATATTTATCTGGATTCCGTATCGAGTACGGAATGGACGAATAAGTAATAAGTAGTGTGTAGTTAATAGTTAGAAGACAGAAATCAAAAGACAGAAGACAGAAGCCGCCCCGCCCCACCTGGATTCCAGCCTACGCTGGAATGACAATAGAGTGCCTGGATGCCAGCCTACGCTGGAATGACAAAAGAGTGCCTGGATGGCAGCATTCGCTGGAATGACAGAAAGTGGATTCCCGATCAGGTCGGGAATGACAAAAAAACGAGGGCAGCCACGGGGGGCTGCCCCTACAAAAGAACGAGGGCGACCACAAGGGTCGCCCCTACGAAACGAGGCTGGCGGGTTTGAAACCCGCCACTACGAGAAATATACCTGGATTCCGTATCGAGTACGGAATGGACACAACGAGTAATTAGTAATTTGTATTTTGTAATTTAGGATTACGAGACAAGACGAGGCTGGTCTTAGACCAGCCGCTACGAAAAAACCGGGCGACCGCAAGGGTCGCCCCTACAAAACGAATTCGTCGACAAGCTTCCCGATTACGCTTACGCTATATACGGGACTTCGCAGAATGACAAGAGAAAATCACCCTCACCTTAGTCCTCTCCCGTTCAGGGAGAGGGAAGAAATGAATAATCGGCAAGAATTGCAGGGGCGTATGGCTATACGCCCTTTGTGCCTGATAAGCATTTCGCAATGAGATTGCTTCGCCTCCCGATTAAATCGGGATGGTCTCGCAATGACAAAAAGGGGTGAAACCCACCACCCCAGGGCGACCGCCAGGGTCGCCCCTACCTTGTAAACTCACATCTCACCGCTCATTGCTGACAGCTTCTCTATTGCCAAATAGCCTTCGGTAAGCTACGATATAAGCATGAGCGTACGGGAAAAAGCGGGCGCGGTTATCGT
>CAZJQF010000066.1:0-10379 GCA_964547925.1 uncultured Dehalococcoidales bacterium | reverse complement strand
TTATCCAGCTCAGGAATATAGAGATAACTCATATTTTCGACTACTCCGAGGATAGGTTTATTCATATGCCTGGCCATGTTTACAGCCTTGCGGACTACCATAGCAGTTAAATCCTGGGGGGTAAATACGATAATAATTCCGGTGACCGGTAACTTTTGCAGCACGGTCAACGGAGCATCGGCAGTCCCCGGAGGCAAATCGACTACCAGATAATCCAGGTCTCCCCAATATACGTTCTCCCAAAATTCGGTAATGGCTTTACCTATCAGGGGTCCCCGCCATATTACAGCCTCATCTTCATTCGGCAGCAACAGGTTTATCGACATTAATGCAATACCTGATTTTGACATTACCGGCTGCATCCCGTTTTCGCCGACTTCCGGTTTTTCCGTAATACCGAACATCTTGGGAATGCTGGGTCCGGTGATATCAGCATCCAGAATACCAACGGAAAAACCCTGTTTTTTCAAGGCCATTGCCGTTAAGGCAGATACCAGTGATTTCCCAACACCACCCTTACCGCTCATAATAGCAATAACATTACCGATATTGTTCGGTATTTTTATATTTTCTTCAGTCATTAATAACCTTCTCTCTTCTCTTAATCCAGTTTTAATTTCAACGCTGTGTCATTCCAATATCAAATAAATGAAAACAACTAGTGAGCACACTCGTGACTGCCATGGTCGCAGACGTTATTACCGGTAGCCAAATTCCCGTTGATGTAGCTGAGAACCGCCTTCTCCGGGTCGCTTTCCATTACCCCTGTAACGACGGCAACACCATTATCCGCAAAAAGACTCTGGGCACTCATCCCCATCCCACCGGCGATGACACATTTTACCCCTTGTTTGGCTAACCAGGGAGGAAGTAAACCGGGCTGATGTTCCGGAGCCGGTACCATCGTCTTTTTAGTAATTACGTTTTTCTTTTCATCGACATCGATTAAGGCAAACTCTTCGCAATGACCAAAATGCGGGCATAACATACCACCACTAACAGGGACCGCGTATTTCATATAAACCTCCATTTTATTTTTTACTCTTTAATTTTTAACTCGTACACGGGTTGGCTATCTTTATAAGATATTTTCAGGACGACCTGTTTCCCATCCGAAAGGTATTTTTCCGACTCTATTCTTAACTTTTCCGATTCCGGTGATTTTAAAAAGGCCACCAGGGCTTCATATTGCTGCTGGGAAGCCGGATTGTCCGTTTCGCTGATAAGTAATTCCCGGAGACAGGTATTCAGCTTTTGTTCCGCTAAACACTTTAAACATTTTCCGGAAATTTCCTTTCCCGAATACTTGGGTTCGAGTTCAATCGGCTCCATATTACTCCTTATGTCAACTTCCGCAACATGACCCTCCCGATGCACTATCACAACGCTGTTCCCGCCCGCAACAGGTATGACCCGGAGCGGGTGTCCCGAATTTTTGCAGCTTCGGCATAGAAAATACCCTGATCAGATTATTACTTTTACATGAGGGACATACGGGACTCTTATCCGTTTCTGTATTGCGCACAAGAAATTCCGCTACTTTCCCGCACTCCCGGCATTCAAACTCGAATATCGGCAAGGTACTCCTCCTCAATTCAAACTTAACCGTTCTCTTATATTATCCCACATCCGGGTTAATATCATACTTATTTTATTATTCGTGTATTTAACCACCGGCTGCCCCCGGTTGACTGCTTCAATAAATATTTTATCAAAAGGGACCTTCACAATTACATCTATTCCCTGCGTCCGGCAAAAGTCCTCGATATCCCGCGAATTCTTCTCATCTATATCATATTTATTGATACATACTACCGCGGGAACTTTAAAATACCGGCAGACACCAAGAACACGTTCCAAATCGTGGATTCCGGATAAGGTGGGTTCGGTAACCAATAATGCCAGATTAGCTCCGGTCAGCGATGAAATGACCGGGCAGCCGATGCCGGGCGGGCCGTCGTTGATGACAAAATCCGCTTTTTGTGTTTCGGCAATTTCCCGGGCTTTCTGCCGTACCGTCGCGACGAGTTTGCCTGAGTTTTCCTGAGCAATACCCAGTTTAGCGTGGACCAGCGTACCGTATGCGGTATCGGAAATAAACCAGTGTCCCGCGAGGTTTTCTTTCATGGTTATCGCCGAAACCGGGCAAATCCGGGAGCAGAAACCGCAACCCTCACAGGATGTATGATCGACTTTAAAATTACGGATGGCATCAAAACGGCAAAGGTCCTGGCATAAACCGCATTGAGTACACAGCTTTTCATCGATACCGGCCACTTTGCCGCTCCAGAATTCTTCTTCCTGGCGGATGACTGGTTTTAAAAGAAGATGAAGGTCGGCTGCATCGACGTCACAATCGACCAGGACGGCATTTTCAGCCAGTGCGGCCAGCGACCCGGCAATACTGGTTTTACCGGTCCCTCCTTTACCGCTGATTACGACAACTTCTTTCACCGGCTAACTCCTCTATTTTTTGGATTACCTCATTAAATGTTTCCCGCCATTCCGGTTTTCCTTCGGCCAGGGTTACTCCTCTGGAGTATAGACGGGCAATCTCTAAATCCAGGGGGATTTTCAATAAGATGGGCAGCTTATTTTTACGGCAATATTCCTCGATTATCTCGTCTCTCGTACCGGCACGATTTAAAATAATGCCGCAGGGTATATTCAATTCTTTCACCGTTTCAACGGCAAGTTCGAGGTCGTTCAAACCGAATAAAGTGGGTTCGGTGACGAGTATGCAGAAATCACTGCCTTTTACCGACTCGACTACCGGACAGGAAGTTCCCGGCGGTACATCGATTAAGGCAATACCTTCAGGCTTTATCCTGGCTTTAACTTTTCTAATGACCGGTGTTGCCATGGCTTCCCCGACATTCAGCTTGCCGTGGATAAAATGAATACCGCCGGCATCTCCCGATTCTACAATTCCGATATCCATCATTTCCTCGGAAATGGCTTTCTCCGGGCAAAGATAGCTGCAGGCACCGCAGCCGTGACACAGCTGCTTAAAAACGAGAACGTCACCAGGTAACACGGCGATAGCGTTATAGGCACATACCTGAGCACATTTATGACAAAAAGTACACTTCTTTAAATCTACTTTAGGTATCGGGACACTGACGGTTTCTCTTTCAGAAAAAACCGGTTTTAAGAAAATATGGTCGTTAGGCTCCTCGACATCGCAATCCAGGAGCTGTACTCGGGTTTTATCTTTCAGGGATACGGCGATACTGGTGGCTACCAGCGTTTTTCCGGTACCGCCTTTCCCGGAGGCTATTGAAATGAGCATGTTACTCCCTTGTCATTTTAGCCCCGCATTTAGGGCACTTCATATTCATACAGGGTAAACCGCGTTGATGAGCTATCTTCTCACCACAAACCGGGCAAATGCAGTAACCTTCCGGCCCGGCACCCGCCCGGGGGCCTCTCATTCTCCCGCCCCTCGGGGCAGTTCCTCTTATAGGTCCGGTTCCATCTCCTTTGGGCATATTCTTTCCCTCCCGTAATTAGATTGGCTATATATTACTGACGGCCCATTCCCCTGCCCATACCGCCGTGTCCCATCCCAAAGTGGCCTCCGACACTAGCCTGTGAGCTGGCCTGTAACTTTCCGGCCTTATAATCCTGTATCACATCGCTGATTTTACCGCCGGCTCCGGTAAAGACCTTTATTTTAGCGGTATTTAGTACGGAATAGGCATTCGGCCCGCAATTTCCGGTTATTACGGCCTCCACTCCTGTGGCGGCTACTCTCTGGGCTGTGGCAATTCCCGCGCCGCCGGAACCGGCACTCGCCGCGTTATCCAGAACCTCGAAGTCCATCGTGTCCGGATTTACGATAATAAAATACTGGCAGCGGCCGAAGCGAGGGTCGATTACCGAATCCAGTGTCTTACCTGCTGATGATAAAGCGATTTTCACAAATTACTCCTTATTTTTACTTGCGTTACTTAATTTCTTTATTCTGGTTTCCGTTTTGGCTAACTCCCGCTTGAGAGCTTCCCGACGGTTTTTCAGAAAATCCAGTTCTTCCTCCGGTGTATTCAGGGGAATAATACATGTTCCTTCCCCTTTTCCGGTCATCGGGCCGCTTCCGGACGGTCCGGTTCCATCATGTTTCGGCATAAGTCACCTCCATAATTTTTCACTACCTTTTTCGGTTATTCCGTTAAAACCTATTCATATTCTTACCGGTTGTATACATTGATGAGTAATCAAGCGTTATCTCTCATCATTGTAAGCAGTCTTATACCCTTTATCTGTCTGAAAGTCGCTCCCTGGCTGACGCTCCGTAAAACCATCTCACTGTTGATTACCTTCGTGCCCGATATCGCTGAAATACCATAGTTAAACAGAATCGGGGATAACGGTACGGTTCCACCGAGGATTACCGTAAACGCTCCGGGATTACACAACTCTAATAAATGTTCCAGAGTATTATTCATCAACGCAGTGCCGGTAATACCGACGACATCAGCCTGCGGCACATACCTATCGGCTTCCGACTCGGTTAAATCCCCTTCTCTAGGATTCTTTTCAATTACCCATAGCTCCTTCGCTACTTTACGAAGCCTTGGAATGAAGGGAAAGTGCCCGATTATCGCTACTCTTTTACCGTTACCTTTTTGCATCAAAAGGTCGCCGGCATTAATCTCTGCACACCGGTTTTCCTCTATATCGATAAGGGAATTGATGGTAGCCATACCGATAGCTGCTTCGGGCTGACTCGGGGAACCGGCCAGATAAGCTAATTCCTTGGCATCTTTTTCCAATAATAATCCGGCCTCTTTTACCGGAAAATCGTTATGATTCGGTGCGGTTTCGCGCATTGTTGAGGCTAACCCGCAATTACGGGTTAAAACCGCCGTCTGAAACGGGCCCTGACGTACGTCACGCACCGAAGCGTCAAAGTGCATTGTCGTAATCAATTCTTCAAGAATTTTCATGAATTTACTGTCCCTGCTCTACGTATTTCCTGCGGTTATTACCTCCGCAGCCAGGATGTACCAAAGCAACCGGTTTAATATCTGCGGTATCGCATGTAGGACATACCGCGGGTGTTATCCCGGAAAAGTTATCGACTTGCCACTCATGACCGCTGCGGCATTTAAACCGGTGTTGCGCCATTTCATAATTGCCGCCTTCGATTCTTATCGCCTTACCGTTTAATAGAGCATCAGCCGTTTTTTTACGGGCTGAAGCCAGAATTCTCTGGAAAGTAGGACGTGAGACATTCATCTTCTTGCCGCCCTCTTCCTGTTCCATCCCCTCGAGGTCTTTCAGACGTACGGCTTCCAATTCCTCAACCGTAAGCTGTACCTCTTCTAAATATTTCATCGGTATGCCGGCCGGTTTAAAGTATGTTACACCGGGCATAAACGATATCCGCCTGCATTTAAATGGTCTAGCCATACAACCACCTCTTATTTTGAGCATATGCTCATAATTAATTGTATTTCTTTATCGCATATTTGTCAAGATTATCTCCCGGGTAAAGGCGTATTAACGGTAGACTTAAATTCTTGATAACGAAATAATCCGTATCATATAATCATACCAATATGCTGAAAAAGAAAGGGGAAACTATATGAAAAAATACTCCGCAGAGTTAATCGGAACTCTGGCACTCGTCTTGATTGGTTGCGGCAGCGCCGTAATCGCCGGAAATCACATCGGTTTTACCGGGATATCATTTGCCTTTGGTTTGACTGTTCTGGCAATGGTTTACGCTATCGGCAATATTTCCGGATGCCATATCAATCCGGCAATTACTATTGCTATGCTGATAGCCGGTAAAATTAAAGGAAAAGATGCGATCTTTTACGTTATTGCTCAATGTCTCGGCGGAATTATAGGAGCAGGCACATTATGGGCGATTGCCGGCGGTGTTTCCGGATTCTCTCTCTCCGGTACCGGCCTCGGACAGAACGGTTTTGGCATTCACTCTCCTGACGGTTATTCTTTAGCTGCCTGTTTTATTGCAGAAGTGGTATTAACCGCCCTGTTCCTCTTCGTTATATTCGGTTCTACTCATGAAAAAGCCCCTAAGGGATTTGCCGGTATTTCAATAGGATTCACCCTGGTGTTAATTCATTTAGTGGGGATACCGATTACAGGAACGTCGGTCAATCCGGCCAGAAGTTTAGGACCGGCCGTTTTTGTCGGTGGCGATGCTCTTGCCCAACTCTGGCTTTTCATCGTAGCCCCGATTATCGGCGGTATTATCGCTGCATTGATATGGAAATATACTTTCGATAAACAAACCGCCTAGTTGGTTTTACATACGGCGAACGAATTCGTAAGCTAATTTTTTAAACTGTCCCGTTACCCGCGGCACATACTCAATAAAAATAGCCTCCCGTTTGGGAGGCTATTTTTACATTTCAGTTATTCCCTAACGGTAAACGTAATCTCCTGCCTGGTATTTCGGCGGAATCACCGGTATTTGCAGGAAAGAATCGTATTTTCCACCGGTGTGGATAACATGGTTGCCTTTATTGTCGGTAATCCAAATGAGAGGCTCGAACCAGCCCTCTCTGATATAACGCCCGGCGACAACCAGTTCCAGCTGCTCTCCCTTGTGCCACATACGGCTGTGAGGCCATATTTCGATATCCACCGGAACGATTTCTCCCGGCTTTAACTTCTCCTCTTTCCAGTGAGCCTGAACCGGCTGGAAGTCCGTCGACCATTTGGGGTCCAGTTCACGGTGCGAGACCCGCATTTTGCCCCACCCGCCCGGATGGGGTTCCCCGAGGGCAGATATCGGTATCCAGTTGCCTTTTTCATCCAACTTCCTTATGTAAAGGAACAAATCCATATCGTTATGGACATCGGCTTCGACCCAGGCATGGAGTTTTAAATAACCGGTAATTTCCGTGTCCTCATTGAATTTGATGGCAAAGTTGGTCTGCCCTTTTAAGCTGTCATAACTGACCTTCGATTCTTTAGATAACGGTTCCCAGGAAAGGGCTCCCTTCGCGGCGTCAAGATAGAGTTTTTTGTATTGTGTCCGGGCTAGCGGAAATTCTTTCTCCGGACGGTTTTCCTGAAAATTATATTCGTAGGCATCCATTACTTCGATGCGGACCCTGGGGGTAAGTTCCCAGCCGTTGCGTATATCTTTCAAATACCTGTCGTAAAATTTCTTTAAATCTTCCTTGCCTTCGTTGCAAAAGGTATCGGGCCATTCAAATTCGCGGTGTGCCCGCAGCCATTTTTTAGTGGAACGGATTCTGCGGAAACCCTCTAAAGAGCCGCGCAGGTGGAAGTGATTCCAGCAGACGGTGGTATAACACGGGATTTTTACATCCTCCCACCTCGGTATCTTGTCTTCCCAATATTCGTTGATAAAAGGATACTTATCCGACATCGCTTCCATATCGTCGACGTAACCGTTACCGGCTAATCTGCCGATCATCAGTCTGCCGAACATCCCCGGAATACCGCCTTCAAAGTATGATTCGCGGTACATATCTCCCGTTCCTTCCCAGGGAGCGATGCAGGCAAGATGCGGCGGCTGCTCCGCCGCAATACGCCACTGGGGCATTGCGACACCCGAATTGCCGAACATACCGATTTTCCCGTTGCACCAGTGCTGGGTCGCCAGCCATTCGACAAAATCGTAGCCGTCACGCCCTTCCTGCGTGCTGAAGAATTCCATATCTCCCTGGGAATTACCGATGCCCCGAGGGTCGGGATTCGCAACGGCATATCCCTGATGGCACCAGTAACCGGGGTCGGCCGCTTCATGTTTACTCATCCGGGATACCGTACCAGGGGGAACACCGTGGTGCGGCTGTTCTACCGGGCGGTCGCCGGGGCGTTTACCGAAAAAGCTCCAGCAAATGATACACGGAATATTGGTCTGTCCGACAGGGCGGTAAATATCCGTATAAATAATCGTGCCGTCACGGAGTGTTACCGGTACATCCTGCTCGCATAGAATACCCGGTTCGGCAATATAAGTCCGCGGGTTCAACGGAGGACAAAACCCCAGAGAGGCTTCTGAGGGTCTGATCATTTCCCGCCAGATAGTCTCCAATTCCACATTGCCGAATTTCTTCATCCGTGTTATGGTCGGTTTCTTCTCCATCTTTTTCTCTTCCATTTATTGCTCCTCCTTTTAAATAATTAATATAATTTTCATATTCCGCCATTTTTACTTTTTATTACTATAACACAAAATAGAAATGTGGAAACCCTGTTATTGAAAAAATATTTTTTGCTGGTATTAGTTTTTTTCTTAAGCTAAGTTACAAGCCATTTTGATTCCCGATAATACTACCCACCGAATTTTAATTTCTGAACCGATATCTATTCATTCTTGATTTATGAGTTTATAATAGCTATAACAGTATCGAAAGGAGCAGATAATATGGATAAACTGCAAAAAAGCATTGACATACCACGGCGTTTGCTGGGAACCACAGGAGAAAAAGTCTCGATTGTCGGTATCGGGGGCGGTCATATCGGAATGGTTAAAACCGAAGCCGAAAGCATCAAAATAATCCGTACGGCAATAGATAGCGGCATTAATTTTATGGATAATTGCTGGGATTACGCCGAAGGTATAAGTGAAACCCGTATGGGTAAAGCCCTTGCGGATGGCTACCGTAAAAAGGTGTTTTTAATGACGAAGATAGACAGCCGCACTAAACAGGGTGCTGTCCGCCAAATGGATGAAAGCCTGAAAAAGCTGCAAACCAATGTAATTGATTTGATGCAGATACACGAGATAATGCACCCGGGTGATCCGGAGAAAATCTTCGCTGAAGGCGGGGCGATGGAAGCTCTTCTTGAAGCTCGAAAAGCAGGGAAAATCAGGTTTATCGGATTTACCGGACATAAGAGCCCCGATATGCACCTCAATATGTTAAAAAAAGCAGATGCGATGAATTTCCGGTTCGATACGGTACAGATGCCGCTCAACCTTTTCGATGCTCATTATGATAGCTTCGAAAAGAAAGTATTACCGATACTCGTCGAAAAAAATATCGGGGTCATCGCAATGAAAGTAATGGCGGCCGGAGAGCTGGTCAGCAGCGGTGCGGCGACACCTGAGGAATGCCTGCGTTACGTTTTAAGCTTGCCGGTTTCGGTGGCGGTTAGCGGCTGCGATTCGCCGGCGCTGGTAGAACAAGCGGTTAAAACTGCCCGAGAATTTACCCCTTTGACTCCGGCGGAACGTACCGCACTACTGGCTAAAACAAAGGCGAAAGCCAGTGACGGTAAACTCGAGGGTTACAAGACCTCTATTTTCTTCGATGGGACAACCCGTAATCCGCAATGGCTGGAATAAATTATTCGTAACTAACCCAGAGCGGCATTATATATATTAACGACATCCTCCCGGGTTACGTTACGCGGATTCCACATTCTGATTAAATCGCCGTAAGAATTCAGGGTTTCTTCTACCATCTCGGGTATCTGCACTTTTTTAATCCCGATATCTTTCAGGGTTTGGGGCATGCCAAAGGCACGGGAAAGTTTCTGTACCGCACCGACCGTTTTAGCAGCCGCATCGTAAACGGAAAGCCCCGTTACCGGCTCTCCCATCACTTCGACAACTTTGGCGTATCTTTCCGGGCAGGCAATAATATTAAATTGGGTTGCGTAGGGCAGCATTAAAGTACACGCTACTCCATGGGTAACGTGAGCCCGCTTCTCCAACGGGTGGCCCATAAAATGAGCGATACCGACCCGGGAAACCGTCGCGGCAAACATTGCCAGAGACGCCCCGAAGGATACGTCGGTGCGGGCTTTAATATTTAAATTCCCCTTGGCATACGCCTGTCCGATACTGCCCGAAATGAGTTTTAAAGCGGTTAAAGCATACATATCCGAAATTACATTAGCCATACAACTCGTGTATGATTCGATAGCGTGAGTTAGAGCGTCCATCCCCGTATCCGCCGTAATCCTCTGCGGCAGATTCAATGTAAGTTCCGGGTCGATAATAGCCACATCAGGCATAACTTCATCGCAGGTTATGCCCCACTTCTGATGACCGGCTTTGTCATCGGAAACCATCGCAGTAGAACTCCATTCGGAACCGGTTCCGGCTGTCGTAGGTATTAAAACCTTAGCAATTTTCGCGGCTACCCTTTTGCCCTTTATCAAATCATAACAATCTATCACGGGATTAGGAGCTAAGAGGCTGATTACTTTCGCAGAGTCCATCACACTGCCCCCGCCCATGCCTATGAGGAGGTCAAATTTCTCTTTTCTCACCATTCGTGCCAGCCCTTCGACGCTGCTGATTAACGGATTACTCTCACATTTATGATAAACTTCGAATTTATATCCGGCTTTTCCGAGCGGGCCGGTAAGAGAATCAACCAGACCCGCTTCAGCAATACCCGCATCGGTCAAAA
>CAZJQF010000065.1:8094-10596 GCA_964547925.1 uncultured Dehalococcoidales bacterium | reverse complement strand
GCTGCGTAAGCCGTTATAAAACCACACGTATTGTATTCTTTCCTCTATCACAGCGGTTCGTTGCAGGAAAGCATTGTCGTTATCATTTGACAAACCGGGAGAATAAATCATATCATAACGGCATCCAATTATTTCCAACGAATGCATCTCATCCGGCTATTGTGAATAGCACTGAACGGAATCACGACAAAAATAACAGTTACAACACGATTGTCAATCCATTGAGGAAAGTGATTAGTCGGCATATCGAAAAACATCACACAAAATGCTGTGTTTCTTACAGGTAAGTAATCGGAAATATTTTTTGAAGAAAGAGTGAAAAAGTATGTGTACGAATAAAGAAACTATTCAAATATTAAATCCCCGAGGGAATCCTCCAGCCGTAACTTTGATACCCATGGCACCCCGCCTCGATACATTATCCGGTAAAACAATATATATCATCGATGTCAATTTCCCGGCGACCGAGACATTCTATCCGGCAATCAAGGAAGTACTCTCCGAGAGATATCCCCAGGTGAATTGGATAGTAAAGCAGAAATTCGGGTCCTTTTTTGATGACGACCCGAAGCTCTGGGCTGAAATTAAGGAAAAGGGTCACGGGGCGATAATCGGTCCCGGCCATATGGGCAGCTTGATTCCGGCGGTCGTTACGTGGTGTATAAGTTTAGAAAAAATGGGCGTTCCCGCTATACCTCTTATTTGCGATATGTTCCCCGAAATCGCCAAAAAAGCTGCATTTGAGAAGGGAATGCCGGATATCCGGATGACTTATATTCCCAGTAATATATTAAACGTTTCGGTGGCGGAACACCGCAAGAAATTCGAGGGTATCGATTCGATAACGGGCAAAACGGTCTTCGAAGAAATTGCCGCACAATTAACCGTACCGGCAACTCCCGAGGAAAAGAAAACCGGAGTTATTAATAGGGCAGTACCAAGATATTTAGAGCCGGATACGCCGGAAAAATTGCAACGTTATCTCGTCGAACAGGGTTGGACGGATTACTATCCGGTGGTACTTCCTACGGAAGAAAAAGTGGCTGCCATGCTTAAAGGAACCAGCCGTAAACCTGACGAGATAGTAGGGAGGATGGCTCCGAACAGCGCCCAGGAAGCCTGGGAATATTCGGTAGAGCAGGTAGCCGTCAATGCGGTAATGTCCGGCGCCGCCCCCGAGCATTTTCCTGTAATTCTGAGCATAGCCTCGACGGGGCAGACTTCGCTATTCTCTTCGACGTCTTCTCAATGCCGGATGGTGGTCGTTAACGGGCCGGTTCGAAAAGAGATAAAGATGAATTCCGGGTTGGGAGCCCTGGGTCCCTTCAATGAGGCTAATGCGGTAATCGGCAGAGCATGGACGTTCATATCGAGAAACCTGGGGGGAAACGGCGGCGTACCGGGACTGACCTATACGGGTGCCTTCGGTAACAACTTGAATTATAACAACCTGTGCTTTGCGGAAAATGAGGAGGGGTTACCTTCGGGGTGGAAACCGGTGCACGTCCAAAAAGGCTTAAAACCGGAAGAAAGTGCCGTCTCTCTGTTTTCCGGTTTCAGTATGTTTCCGGGCGGCAGCATCGAATCGGTCTCCCATCATGAGGGAATAAAGAATCAGTTGCGGTTTCTTAAGCCCGCCACGACATTTTACCGGGGGGTTAGCTTCGGAGCCCGGGCGATAGTGTTAGCTACTCCTGAAGCCGCTGCGGTTTTGGTGCAGGAAGGTTTTAATACCAAAGAAGACCTCATCCGGTGGCTCAAGGACAACATTTTTAGAACGCCGGACCAACCGGAAACGAAACAAGATATTCCCACGCCTGAAGCCCAGTTGGATATTATAGTGGTCGGCGGGGCTGATGTTTGCATGACCGGGAGTTTTTATTATCTAACGACTGCCTCAGTCGATAGATGGAGGTAAAGACCGCCAATCCGCTGATTTAATTCAACATACTACAGTGATAGAATAAGTAATCAAAAAGTTTTCCGGCAACATTAACTGCACTGGGGAAAAATAAATATGAAAGGTGGCAGATAATCATGTCGAATCGTAAACAATCAAGGGTATCGCTGGAAGTACTGAATCCCCGCGGCGTTCTCGCTCCTGTGCCGATAAGCGGGTTAAGCACTCCCCGCATCAAAGATTTAGCCGGTAAGAGGATTGCGTTGGTGAGCGAGAAGCAAGAGGCGATATATTTTTTCGATGCTATCGAAACACTTTTACGTAAAAAATACCCTACCGCTAAAATCTTACGGTTTCGTTCTGCTGCGAATCCCGCATTACCTGATAACACCCGGGAAATTGCCGACCAATGTGATGTCTGGCTGCAGGGTGTCAAGACTTCGGGTTCGAGCCAGAACGACTCTGAAGTCAAAATGGAGAATTTGGGTAAACCGGGGGTCACTTTTACGGTTGACAGCCTGCTGACCCAGCGAAAAAGGCTGGCTGCAGTAAACGGTTTACCGACACTGCGCATTATTTCGATTCCCGCGGATTTATTTTTA
>CAZJQF010000065.1:0-7994 GCA_964547925.1 uncultured Dehalococcoidales bacterium | reverse complement strand
CCGATAACCCGGGAAATCGGAATGAATTTCGGCTTAGGGTATCTGGGGCACGGGAACCGGGCTAACAGTACCATCGGCAGGGCTATTTCGCTGTGTATGATAAATATCGGTTGGAATCTGGTCGATGGTCATCCGGGTCTCACCGGAGACCCGGCGGATTACTGCAAATTTATCGTACCCGAGAATGAAAAGGACAGTCCTTGGGAATCATTTGCCGCGTCACACGGCTACAAGCCGTCGGATAATACCGTTACGGTAATAGAAAATTTCTTTTTCAACCGTCACGGGCCCGGCGGTGGTATGAGCACCCAGACGATGGAACAATCTATGAACCAATTAGCCGGTATGGTTAAAAATATGGGGGGTTCCAGAAAGGAATCCGTTTTCCCCTTTTATAAAAGTATGTATTGCACTATAGCATTGTATCCGACATTCGCCAGACAAATGGCGGCGGCCGGCTTTACCAAGCAGTCATTATCGCAATGGATATATGACCATACCCGCGTACCGTGGGAAGACTACAGCCGGCCCGTGCAGGAGGTAATTAAGAGAGATGCCGCTGCCGGAAGTATCCCCGGATTAAAAATGGAAGATTGCCGGGAAGGGGGTACCGTACCAAGTTTAGGCGGCCCCAACCAGATTATAATTCTGGTGACCGGAGATCTGACGGGATATACTGTAGTATGGAATGACCCCTCGAGCGCTAATCTTCCGGTAGTGATAGACGGTATTAAAACAACATTCTCACCGTTTATAACCAAATTAATCCGGGGCGCTACTTTAACTCAATCCGGCCGTTAAGAACACGCTATTTTCTCCCGAGGCACCGGAGTGATTCGGTAATTTATTGCCTGATTAACGAACGGTGGTTATTAGTATGATAACTAGGAAAGGATAAATGCCGATGACAATAATCGAGCAATTAGTCAAGAACATCGCGGCTGCTCGTTTTGAAAAATTCGATAACGCAACTGTTGAGCGTGCTAAGCTGCGGATTATCGATATCGTTGGGTGTATGATAGGCGGGTCGGCTGCCGCCGGTAATAGGGTGTTGGTCGACCTGGTACAGGATTGGGGCGGTAAAAAGGAAGCCACCATCATATCTTATGGAGTCAAAGCCCCGGCCCATAATGCGGCGATGGTAAATAGCATCATGGCCAGGTCTTATGACTACGGGGTGATGTCGCCTCTGGTTAACGGTAAGCGCGCGGTAGCTCATGTCAGCGAGACTACCGTGCCCACTGCTCTAACTGTAGCCGAATGGGGCCATAAAAGCGGTAAGGAATTGATTACCGCACTTATATCAGGCGATGATATGGCTTCGCGGATACTTGCCGCTTCGATACCTCCGCTGCACGGTTGGGATAATACGGGTACCGTAAACAAATTCGGGGCTGCGGCAATTGCCGGCAAGCTGCAAGGCCTCGATGAGAGCCGGTTATTAAATGCCTTCGGTATCGTAGTTAATCAACTGGGCGGTAGTATGCAGTGTGTTCGTGACGGGACTCACTCTTTCAAATTACATCAGGGATTATCCGCGCGGGACGGCATCATCGCAGTCCAATTAGCCCAAAAGGGCTGGACGGGGATGAAAGACCCGCTATTAAGCGAATTCGGTTATTTCGGTCTATACTGCCAGAGTTCCGCCCAGGATGTTTTAACCGAGAAACTGGGCGAGGAATTTTATGCCGATGCCATATTTAAACCTTATCCCTGCTGCCGCGCGATGCATACCGCTATCGATTGTGCATTAGAATTGGTTCGTAAATATGATATTTCGCCTGAAAATATTGCTGAAGTAATCATCAGCATCACCAATACTCCCGGTCTTAAACCGACTTTTCAAATCGGCGACCTGCCTCAATGCACGGCAAACTTCAGCCCCCAGTATGCCGTCGCAAGCATCCTGTTAAGGGGGAAAATATGTCTGGACTATTACACGGATGAGTATATTCTTGCTCCTGAGATTCAGGATTTCATTTCTACCAAAGTCAAGATAGCTGCGGCACCGCCCGAAAGGTTACCGTCCGACCCGGTGCTGGCCGGGGAGTATAAGGATGTCAGGGTAAAGATGAAAGACGGACGGGATTATTTTGCCTCCGTTAGTTCCGCTAAAGGCGATTCCATCGAGAAGCCGCTGACCGAAAAAGAGATTAAAAATAAATTTAAAGATAATGTTCTTTTCTCTAAAAAGTTAACCGAACCAAAAGCCGAATCAGTATTGAAAATGCTGGAACAGTTAGAGGAAATCGACGACGTAAGTAAAATCGTTAAATTATTGGTTTAGAGACAGGGTATGTATTCTCTGTCATCTAACAGGCTGATTCACAAGGAGAAGCAAATTGGAGACTAAGTTCGCATTAGAGGTTTACAATCCTACCGGCACCGTACAGGTAACAAACGTGCATGCACCGAGGCTCGACACGTTGCACGGTAAAACGATAGGTGAATTATCGGACGGGATATGGGAGCATGACAGGACATTTCCCAAAATACGGGAGTTGTTGCTTCAGCAGTTTCCCGACTTAAAAATTATACCTTATACCGAATTGCCAACGGGTAATTTTGATATTGAAGACATCGGGGACAGAGTAAAGAAGCTTGGATGCGAAGGTGTCATCGTAGGGAATGCGGCCTGAGGGTCCTGTTCGACGAAAAGCGGCCGTGATGCCGCGAGGATTGAGAAGACCGGTATTCCAACCTTTGTGGTTACCCGTGAAGGGTTTGGTTCCGTAGTCGATAACGCCTTTGCGAGCCTGGGGTTTGCGGCTGAGGCGGCTAAGTGCATCTTCCCGCAGGAGATGTTTTTAGGGGGTAGTGATCTCAGCCCGATTGAAAAGAATCTGGATAACATCATTAATGGTTTAACTAAATGGACGCCCAAAGTAAAGGCGAATACGGTCATAAAACCGCCGAAAATATTAGTCACCGGCAAAGATTATGAAGAAGCCGTGGCTAATATGAATAATCTGTTTATAAAAAACCTCTGGAGCGATGGACTACCGATACTACCGCCTACAAAAGAGCGTGTCAAATGGATATTAACAGGTACTGACTTGAGTACTGACACCCTGGTAGGCGGTGGAAAAATTCTGCCGCGAGGCGGCATGACTACCGTGGAAGCACTGGCAGTCAGTCTGGCGATGGCAGGGGGCCGTCCCGAGTACCTGCCGGTGCTGATAGCAGTTGTGGAAGCGATGACTAATCCTTTATCGAAGCATCATGCCTGGACGGCGACGACCGGCTGTACCGCACCGATGGTAATTGTGAACGGGCCGGTAGCGGCACAAATACGTTTGAACCGGGGATATGGCTGTCTCGGCCCCTCCTCGGAATTTCCGGCCGGCTCCAGCCTGGGACGGGCTATCCGGTTCCTTTTAATGAATTTAGGCGGGGCGATACCCGGTAAAGGTACGATGTCCATATATGGGGGACCCGGCAGATTTACCGGCCTGGTCTTTGCCGAAGATGAGGAGGGACTTCCTGCCGACTGGAAACCCCTCAATGCTGAATATGGCTATACAAGAGGGAGCAACACGGTTACTTTCGATGTCGCCTATCTTTACTGCGAGATTTGGGAAGGCGCCGCGATGACGGAGGAGGAAGCGGAGGGCAATTTGAAGAGCATTGCGAACTACATCGGCGCAACACTTTTAATGCGGCTGCCGGACACCCCGGGGTATTTGCTTATCGGGCGTTCCGCAGCAGAGCAGTTTTCGAAATTGGGCTGGTCAAAAGAAAAGATAAAATCCTTCTTGTGGCAGAACGCCAAAATATCCGAACCCATATCTCGGGATTTGAAACAACTCACCAAGATGCATATGGATGCAGCGGATAGTAAATGGCCCGCTCCGATTGCCGATAAACCTGAGGATATCAAAATAGTAGTCTGCGGAGGAGCTCAATCCGGGCACAGCTATTGGCTTCAGTCGGGAGGCCACCGTCAAGCGGCAACCCATGCGGAAATAAAGCTGCCGTCAGTATGGGAGCAATTGATACAAAAGGCAAAAGAAGATTTGGGACCCATTCCAGTTGCGGAATAATTGAAGAGATTTTCGTATAGCGGAAATTAATATATTTTATATGCGAGGAAGGAATATATAGGGCATGTTCGATTGGGATGTCATCATTGTAGGGGGTGGTCCGGCCGGATTAACCGCAGGTTTATACCTCAGCCGGGGTAAGCGCTCGACCCTCCTTTTAGAGAAAAATAATTACGGCGGGCCCATATTGGATTATGAAATTATTGAAAATTATCCGGGTTTTTCCAACGGCGTACCCGGTGCTAAGCTTGCTTCAGAAATGGTGAATCAGGCTACCAAATACGGTCTTAACCTGGAACAGGGCGAGGTGGAGGGAATTGAACTTTTTTCGAACGGCCGCTACGTGAGATGTACAAAC
Organism: uncultured Dehalococcoidales bacterium; assembly: GCA_964547925.1. Taxonomy (GTDB): domain Bacteria; phylum Chloroflexota; class Dehalococcoidia; order Dehalococcoidales; family JAFGLR01; genus JAFGLR01. Next base: position 3,593 of record CAZJQF010000065.1, on the reverse strand, counting down.
GGCAATAATTATATGACCTCCGCGGTAATTATCGCCGGAGGTTCCCGCTCCAGGAAATTAGGGGTTCCCGGGGAGGAAAAACTGCAGGGGAAAGGTGTATTCCAATGTGCTTTCTGTGACGGGAACAAGTTTGCCGATGGTGTTATCGCCGTTTGCGGCGGTGGGGATGCCGGTATCACCGAAGCTATTTATCTATCAAGAATAGCTGCTAAAGTTATTGTTCTGGAAGTAATGCCTGCACTTTCGGCAAGTGCCGTTCTTCGAGAAAGGGCTTTAGCCAACCCGAAAATAGAAATCCGCTGCGGAATAAAAGTCGACAGTATTCTGGGTGATAATAAGGTTGAGGAAATCGGGCTTATCAACGGAGAAGGCCATAAAGAAACCTTAAAAATAAATGGGGTTCTGGTCCAGATCGGCCGGGAGCCCAATACCGAATACCTGAAGGAAACGGTAGCTCTGGACAGCGGACGCCGTATTATCGTAAATGAAAAGATGGAAACACAAACCCCAAATATTTTTGCAGTCGGGGATCTAAGGAGCGGCTCACCGAGTCAGGTAATTACGGCTGCCGGTGACGGTGCGACGGCGGCGATATCTGTGGAGAAGCTGCTGCAAAGATTGGAATAATGTTTTCTCCGGCGTAAAGAGTCGGGAGAACGTGATTATCAGGTATTTACAAAACGAGGGATATTAAAAAGTAAAATAATAATCAGGAGGATAGCCAAAAAATGGCTGACAAAATGAAGTATACCGTATTAAATCCTCGTGGTTACCAAAATGATATAAAATTAGAGCCCATCAGTTTGCGGCTTCCCGGTCTGGAAGGTAAAGTGGTATATTGTGTCGCTCAGGACAGGCCGGTTTTTATGGAGCAACTGGCAAAGCGGCTGCCCGAATTTATACCCGGAGTGAAAATTGTTTTTAAGCATAAACCGGGGGGCTTTACGAGAGAAGACCCGGAATTACGAGATGAAATAATCCAGAAGGCTGATGCACTGATATACGGTACTGCGATGGGCGGCGGCAGCGGGATGTTCGGCACCGGCTGGGTGGTGGAAGTTGAAAAACGGGGCATCCCCTCAGTGTATATTGTCGGTGAGCCTTTTTTACCTGATATTCTGGTATCGGCTAAAATGCGCGGAATGCCCGCTTTACGCTATGCAGCAATTCCTCTGGTCGAGGAAGTAAATGTAGCGAAATATATAACTAATCAGCAGTACTCGGAAATTGCCGCCAAGATTGCCGGTGCTTTGACTAAACCCTTAAATGAAGAGGAGAAAAAATCCGGAACAATAGTCTTAGAGAAGCCTCCGAGGATTGCATTTACAGGCACATTTGAAGAAATTCAGAATCATTTTATTAATAACCGCTGGAGTGACGGGCTTCCCATCGTGCCACCGACGGAGGAATCAGTAGCGGAATTCTTACAGCACACGAAACATGCTCCGAACGAGATAGTAACCACCACGATGTGGCCGGAGGAGTTGCAGGCCACGGTCGAAAAAGTGGCTATTGTCGGTGTGATGGCGGGTTGTCAGCCGGCCTATATGCCGGTCTTACTGGCGATCGTAGAGGCCTGGGGGAAAGACAATATGTTTAAACTACTGGTACGCTCGGGGAGTTCGGCATCGCCCATTATCTTCGTAAACGGTCCGGTTAGAAATGAGATAGGCATGAATGCGGGACTGAATGCCCTTGGCCCGTGTAATCGTGCCAATGCTACTATCGGCCGTTTTATGCGGCTGGCGATAATCAACCTTGGCGGTTCGTGGCCGGGGGTTAATGATATGAGCGCCCAGGGCAACCCGACCAAATACGGTTTTTGCTTCCCGGAGAACGAAGAGGGAAATCCGTGGCAACCCTTCCACATATCAAAAGGTTATAAACCTAATGAGAGTGCGGTTAACGTACATATCGGCGGTTGGTCTCACGGGAACGTTATCTCCGCGGGACAATCTCTGGAACTGATTATTGAAACCCTGGCTAAAGGTATTCTGGCTCTCCAGGGTAGACAAGGAGCGTTGATCTTAATGGCACCGGGCATGGCCCGGCTATTTAAGGAAAACGGTATGAGTAAAGAGGATGCCGAACGGCAGATATGGAAACATGCCGTCGAGCCGGTGTCTGAACTAAAATTGCACATACCCAGCCAAGCTCGGTCAGACCAATTGGCACTGCCTGATGACACCTTAATTCAAGCTTATCCGAATGAGTCAGCGGTAAGGATAGTTGTTGTTGGGGGGGAAACCGGACTACCCATCGCTCAACCATGGCAATTCAGTTCACAACAAACGGTGAGTATAGATAAGTGGCGTTAATATTCAGAGCTTGAAGAACGGTATTTTAACGTTTGGGGACAAATGATTCTATAAAGAAGTCTTCAGCGAAAAATACAAGGAGCAAAAGCTGATGAGCACAGGGTCGAAATTAGCTGATATTGTGGCCCGTATTTCTTATGAGGATTTACCACAACCCGTAGTTCTTAATATGAAACGGGTGATACTGGATAGCATCGGATGTGCTTTGGGAGGGCGTATCACCGATAGAGGACGCATCGCCTTAGAAGTAATCACAGAGCTCGGCGGGAACCCTCAATCGGTAATTATCGGCGGCGGACGGACTTCGTGGACGTTGGCGGCTTATGCCAATGCCGAGCTAATCCAGGCCCTTGATTTTGAACCCTGCGGCCCTCACTTCGGGCATATCGTTCCTTATGTTATTTCCCCGATCCTCAGCATTTCCCAGAGGACAAAGGCCTCCGGTAAAGAATTTATAACCGCTGTAGCTTTAGCTTTAGAAGTGGGAAGCCGGGTATTTAACTCGGTACCGGGCAAAACTACTGTAGACGTAGAAAGACGGCAAAATTTCCTTCAGTCATTTGGCCCTACTCAAGTATATGGGGGAGTAGCCGGTGTTTGCAGCCTGTTGAAGCTGGATAGTAAACGGATTGCTAACGCGTTTGGTATTGCGGGGACAAACATGCCTATACCGGCGGGACATAACTGGCATATAATGCCGCGGCCGTCAATTATGACCAAGTTCAATACGGTTACCGGTTGGGTAGCACAATTATCAACGATGGCCTGTCTTCTGGCCGAGCGTGGGTTCACCGGTGATACCGCTTTCTTAGATAATGAAACGGGCTTCCGGAACGTTGTTGGCGCCAAAGACGATTTCAAACCGGAGACCATAATCGGCGATTTGGGTAAAACGTGGTGGTCCGAGCAGTGGAATTCTCAATTTATAAAAGCTTATCCTCTCTGCGGAGCTAATCATGCCAGCATAGACCTCATAATTCACCTTATGCGGCAGAATAGTATCAATCCGGATAGTATCCAGGAGATTATGGTGAAAGGCGGACCTGTAACACCTCCCTGGACGCTGCCTTTCGCTGATACTGTTAGTTTTTCCGACTGCTCACACAATAATGCCTACGCCTATGCCGTAGCGGCCTATCACGGCGAAAATCCCGGTCCGCTCTGGCTGATGCCCGCTACCTATAATAACCCCAAAATCAGAAACCTGATGAAAAAAGTAAGGGCAGAAGCTCTTCCGAAATCTGAGAACGCTTTAGTTAATCCGGTTTTTACGGT
>CAZJQF010000064.1:9407-10831 GCA_964547925.1 uncultured Dehalococcoidales bacterium | reverse complement strand
GTTTTGCGGCCGACAGACCGGCTAAATTCTCGGTAACGGATACCGGGTCGAACATTTGCTGTCCGCAATTTACCGATACGCGAATGCAATCGTTAACGGCATGAATTTCAGCCGCCCTGAGATAAGCCGAACCCCTTGATTGGGCAATAGCGATGGAAATCACGTTCGAGTCCGTTATCTGTTTCCAGCGTTCGCCGGATTTCTTTATCTCATCCCAATCGAAAGTATCGGAAAGTAGAGTCGTACCGGTTTCGGTATCTAACCCTTCGATTTGTATCCGATTGAGCTCCTCCGCGTTGTGGGAGTATTTCCCTTCTAAAATGGGATGGTCGGTTCCGTAAGCATAAACCGGAGAATCAGACGCCTGCGGATTAACGAGATAGGCCCGGTAACCTTCGATTAAGATAACGTCCGGCACAAAGCTCAACAGTTTGTTGATAACCGCAGTTCCTGAATTGCCGGGATGTATCGTAAAATCCGGATAGAAATCATTAATCGTATCGGATGCCGATTTGACCTCAAGTTTTAATCCGGCACGGGCGAGAACGAATTCCAGTATTTGCCTAACGCTCATTTCCTCCGGTTCTTTATTCCAGCGGAACTGACAGCGGGCATGCCAGTGTTGCAGAGCCGTCCAGCCGTCGCAACTTTGGAGGATTATCGTACCTTTCTTTCCGGTAACGATATGCTCGTAGCCTTCCAGCATATAACTCAATCCCGGACTGGTCTCGTTTCCGGCGGCCGTGTGGTAACCCGGGCTGAAATCCAGTTGATTACCGGCCTGCAGTAAGGCTATTACCCCGCTGCCGGGTAAGGCATATTTCCCACGGCTGTTATCCAATTCAACTAATAATTTTCCGGAATTTTCCGTCAATTCCCCACTGATGCTGACGACGTCATTTGCCAGGTCAAGGTTTTCTACAGCTGATGAGGCACGCCAGACTCCCGACGGTCCGGTCAGCCAGCAATAATTCGACGAATGAGTCATCGCCAGGCCGTATTCTCCGGTATAATCAAACGGGGCAGGTTCATGCCACATGTTTTCCAAGTATATTGAGTCGGGAATACTGTGTATTCCATACGGTCTGGAGCTGGCTTCGATTCCGGAATACCTTTCGAGGTAACAACCGCGATATACATCCGGTTTTTCTAACATGGGACACCCGAATGTAAAATGCTCCGCTGCCGGAGCAGAGGCAATGATTTTTAAGTCGGACCACTCGCCGGAAGTAACTTCTTCGCCATCACCGTAAACCATGCTCCATAATTCAGGATTATCGTTAGAGTCGACTCCGGTCAGCAGGATACACCAGTCTCCGTTATAAACAACAGAGACACCGGACAGGTCGCCGGTAGTTTTATCCCAGCCGGTTTTAGCCTGCCATTGGCCGCCTGTATATAATTTCACGAAAAGAGTATTCTGG
>CAZJQF010000064.1:0-9397 GCA_964547925.1 uncultured Dehalococcoidales bacterium | reverse complement strand
AATACCGCTAAATCTCCGTTCGGCTTATATGCGGCAGCCAGTCCGTACACCGCCGTTGAAGTGGTGTAGTCCAGAATCTCCGGGCTCGACCAATTCGCTCCGTTATCGGTGCTATTCTGGCGTTTCAGCCGGCAATCTCCGTCCACCCAGAATAACGATACCTCAGAACCCAGCGAACAGGCCGCTACGGCAAGGATGCTGTAAACTCCGGTATAAGTCCATTGAGTGAAATCAGAGGCCGGCCCGGGGTTGGTTACCCGCTGGCGGTATAGCTTTTGGCCGTCTTCCGCCGGGGTTACCCTGACCCGTATCAACGACCCATCCGCGGGCATCGTTAGGGCATGAGGGCCTTCCGGTTCAGAACCGGTGTAGAGCCTCGTCCAGTTCAATTTGGTTATGCCCATTTGCCGGTTAGATATCTTTACCTCGACAAACGGGCTCCGCGAGGGTTGTGTTTGAGCGGCTAAAAGGGTACTTGAAAGAGTCCTCATTTTTAACTTCCTTTTTGGCCGGGGACGTAATCCTTGCCCCAGAAAAAATGCCCGTGAACATAACCGATGGTGTAAGCTCCGATGATGACCAGAAACCACTTCCAGGTAGTTACACCGCTTTCACCCAGGGCGTATCCGGCAATGAACAGGGTAACCAGTACCAGATATTCAATGCGGTGATAAATATCGCGGGCGATGTACGTCCAGGGGCGCCCGCCGAGGCGCGACCATAATGCTTTGTAAAAATCCATATTGTTCTCCTTGAGAGGATGAAAAATTAAGGGCAGATAGTGAGGTTTATTAGGTAACCGGGAGATTCTTCATCTTCACCTTTAGTGAAGAATTCAGAATGACAATCAATAGTTACGGGCCGTAATCGGTGGACTTGGATACGATAGGATAGTGTGATTCATAAAGCGACCGGATTCTCGTTTTATTCCGTCTGCCCAGCCGCCTGATTTCCGCGCGGTAAATTTCGAGCCGGTCTTTACTCCAGTTAAAATAATCGACAGGACTCTGTTTACCGCCGTTATTAACACGGTTCACCGTATAAAAAGACCATTCCAGAGCGGCGTAGCCGGCGGCTCCGGCGGCTATCAGGTCTTCATATGGCTGGGGAATAGTAGAACTCTCTGTGTTAAGGGTATGTAACTTGCCGTAATAGACATAGCAGTTCGAACCGTCGGGAATGATACTATCCAAAAAAGTGACCGTATCTCCCCAGACCGCAAAACGGCGGTATTGCTTCGGGAATTTATCGATGGGATACTCGAGGGCCTCTATCATTATCCGCCCTGCCAATGTTACAATATTTAATTCCCGGGACCCGTTCGTCGTTGCCAGAGTTGCTTTTTGTTCAAGCGGTAAGGCTTCGGATAATTCTTTAACCGCGCGGGCAATATGCCGGTCCAGTTCATCATTGGTCCAGCGGTAATCGGCAGCGTCTTCATCGTGTAAATCCCGCCGGACGGTATTTCTCATTTCGGTTAGATTCATTTGTTCCTCCTTTAGAACAGGGAGTTTCACCCTCTCTCTGCCTCTCCCCCCGATTCGCTCCGCTCATGCGGGGCAGGCCATCAAGGGAGAGAGGACTAGAAAGAATGGGTTTGCCAAACTTAATTAGGGTAAGTAACTCCTAATCCTGTACGCCAATCAGGGCAGCGGCTTTGATAGCACTGAAGATTGCCATAGACACGTACCATTTCACCCGGGTGCGTGAGGCATCTTTCGTTTCCAGGGAACCGATAGGCTCAACGGTAATGTGTCCGGGTGCGGTTAAACCGCACACTCCGCCCTCGCCGAACTGCAGGGCGTAAATAACCGAGCAGTTACCGCCGGTGGTGTTCGTTTCCACGCCGCCGCTGACGGTGTGCGTGTCCAGCTGCCAGTCGCTCACCCCGATGGGGATGCCGTCCCAGAACTGGATAAAGTTGCCCCAACTGTCCCGGTCGCTATCCATCATCCCGCCCGCCGCCCGGACTAGAGCGTTGATTTTTCGGCGGGAACGGCGGCTCATCAATAACATATCAGGCTTGCCGCCTTTTATAGCATCGATAAGCTGGTCTACCATCGAAAGCGTCAGTGTGTCGCCGCCGGCTCCGGCGGCAATAACCTGGCTGGAAGGCGTACCGGTATCGATGATTTTCCGGATACCATCGAACTGCTTGGTATTTACTCCGGAGTTGCCGTAAATGAAGCTATCCTCGAATTTATCCCGCAGGGCTTTTGCCTTTAGTTCGATGACGGCCGCTTCGAGGTCCTGGACGTTACTGCGGGTCGCTTTCAGGAAATTGTCTACATCGGCATCGCCGCCCATAATTCTCAGATTGGCCGTTTTCTGCGTGAAAGTAGGCGTCGATTCGTTCCATGGGTCGCCGACATCGTAGAAATCGATAGACGGCAAAGCATTTTCCTGGTTGTAAGTCAGCCCGTTGCCGACTATTTCGACGAAGGGCAACCGCTGTAAAATCGGGGAGTCCTTCACAATTGTTTCCACCACACCCTTTAGTAACATGTCATTCGAAAGTTTGCCTGCTTCATTTAAAGTTAAAGCCATTTTTTCTCCTTTTTATTATTTAATTTTCAATGGTGATTTATGATTTACGAGATAAAACTTAAGAATTCATAAATCATTAATCTTAAATCCTGAATCAAATTTTATTTCCGCTTGCCGATTCCCTGCTGAATCTTTTCACGTGGCGACAGACCGGATAAATCGGGCGGCGTCCGCGGCGGGGCACCCGCAGGCACTCTGACTTGAGCCTGTGCCGTCATCAGCTTATCCCTGACCTTACCGACAATTTCCCGGGCACCGGCGGCGGCGTTATCGATGGCTTCGATAGTATCACCGGTAATTAATTCGGCGGGTATATCTTGATTAGCTTTCACGGTCATCGTCCGGTAGCTGGTGACTGCCTGATTCAAGACTCCTTTTATTGTGTTAAACTCGTTAAGCAGACCGGCGATGTTCTGGTTTAACGTGAGCGTCTGGGTATCCCGGGAAGCCAGTGTTTGTTCCAGTTCGGCTATACGCCGGTTTCTGGCCTCGAGTTCACCTGTCAGGCTTATTTGAGCCTGTTTCAATTGCTCCAGTTCCTGTGCCGTTGGGTCGTTTTCTTCCGTCATAATTCCTCCTGACTTTTATTCTTCAATGCTTTCCTGAGACTCTGATACCCGCTCTCTCACCGGAGTCTTTATCGGTTTTGCATTAAGTTCACGGTTCATTTTCAAAATATTTTCTCTTTCCTCCAGCCACTTACGGAATTCCGTTTCCGGGTTGCCGATGCCCAGTTCGTACATGGCGTGCCGGCGGGAATGAATGCCGGTTTGCACCAGTATCTGTTCGTTCGCCACCTGCCGGGCGATATCTTTGGGCAGCACCGGCGTCCAGACGACCCGCAGGTTATATTCACCGAAGTTTTCATTCCGGTACATTTCCAGCAGTTTTAATATCAGACGATTCCGCTGGTTGTAAGCGGCCGTCCGGATGAGCCGCTTGCGGTTGACTTTTTGTAACAGGGGCTGGAGTTCAATCTCCAGGGCGACACCGGATAAATCACGTTCCGTACCGCCGAATGCCGCCCGCGGTGATTCTGAAATATCATGTAGAATCCGGTAAAGTAAGTTTACATAATCAATATGCAGACTCACACCACCCCCCTGCAATAAGTCCAACAGATAGGCTTTCGCATCTTCCGGGATGTTCCAAACTGCACCCGGCCTGACAGCGATATCTTCAGATTCTTCGATGTTCTCCAGTACCGCTACCGGATTGCCGGATAATTCGAGGATACGGGCGAGCTGGCTGACCGCCCGGTTCAATTCCTGCTGGATTTCCGTTATCTGTGCCAAGTCCGAAGTTCCCCAGAACTTTTTGGGTTCCCTCAAATTGGGGAAAATGACGAAGGGAATGAATCCGTACGGATTATTTTTCTTTTCGATTAAGACATCGTCGAGGTAGAGTTCGAAGCTGTCATCCGTCCAGATTTCGATGACGGTGGCCGTTTTGGATTTGGGCTGCATCGGATATAAAAACGCCACTTCTTCCGCAGAGAGGCTGTATCTGGCGGCGACCCGCCATACCCGTGAAATATCGTCGCCAGCCCACCAGGCGTAAATTCCCTGGATATCGGGAGCGGTAACCCGGACCCGTTTCGCCGTATCATCCCAGGTAACCTTATAACAGGCATCGCCCAAAATAGCAGCATCTATTTCCGTCTCAAGGTCAAGTTGTTCGAGATTATTATCCTGATACACCTGCTGCAATGCCGTTTCCGCACGCTGGGCTTTAGCCCGGGATTCGGCGGAATCGGCAACGGGGTCGACGGTAAATCCTACACCCGACATGAGATAGGAGGTAATCTTATCGATAAACACCTTGCTGTAGTTGAATGTCAGGCGTTTTTCACCGCGGACAGCCCGGCCTTCCCACTGGTTTCCCTGGTAAAACTCCAGAGCATCCTTATAAGACTTCATCCGCTCGGAGTCTCTCTGGGTTAATTGCTGGGTAATGGATAGTTCATTCATCATTTATCTCCTCTTTTGAATGATTAGTTGGATGCGGCGCTGGGATAATCTAAACCGTACGGCTAAATCTTTAGTCTTGATGCCTTTTTTCGCCAGACGGATAATCTCTTTATTCCGGGCCTGTTTGAATAATTTAGTACCGCCGCCGCGTAAATCATAAACGCAGCAGGGGAAAGGACATTCCAGACAGGAATTAGAAAGGGAGCAGCCCTCATCCTGATACAGGGTATTTTCCGGTAAATCCGAAGTTAAATCCGTCCGTTCGAAAACCATAAAAACCGCACTCCAAAAACACCAAATACAAACCGGAATATGTCCATAAAATAGCACAAATGTTCTATATCGTCAAGAGAGTTTTTTCGCTTTTTAAAGGTAAATCGAGCGTAAAAATATTGGGGGAAAAAATATTTCCTCCACTTTTGCAGCACGATTATTGGACTTCTGTTAATATATTGGTAGGATTCAAATGGTGCTATTTAAATAGGTTTTTAGTTTTACCGGGGGTGAATATGGTGAAGTTTGATTTGGAACTGTTTGTCCGGATCGCTGAGAGAATCTACCAAAAAGCTGAGGCGGAAGGCCGCCTTACGGATAATCCCACGGAAGCTATATTGCGCAAATTGATGGAAAAAGAGCCGGGCTGTCAGAAAACAAAATATGACAGCTTTGTGGCGGAAAGCGACCCCACTTCTCGCTCCGCTATGTTTACTAAAAACAGTGTCGATAACGACTTCGGTCAGGATGAAGCCAACTTACTGGTCCAATGCGAGGCCGAGCTCGGGAAAGAAAGGCTTATATCCATCGACCGTATCGTCGGTAATGTGAACAGTACGACTACCGTTCGTTTAATCATACCGGAACGTTTTGCTCATCTCGCTTACGGCGGCGGCAATCTCTTCGCCGTGCCGACTAAAAAAATCCATAACCCGACTTATTACATCATATTTTACGGCGATAGTGCTTTCGAATCGAATAAACCCAAACCTTTACCCGAAAAGGATATCACCATCCGGTTGGCGATGCTTGAAGACGGCCGCTATGTAAAGATTATCCGCAACGGTAACTACATCGGTGAGTATAAGAAGGGTGTTTTTGCCGCCGAAGACTGGTTCGCCAAGGCCAAAAAAGGTGGTATTTTCCTGCACGCCGGTTGCCGCGAAGATTATCTGCAGTCGGTTAAGGGTGATTACCGGAATATTACGTCCTTGTTTGTGGCATTAAGTGCCAACGGTAAAACCACGACGAGTTCTAAAATTCTTGCCCGTAAAGGGAAAGAAAAGTCGTGGCTCATTCAGGATGACGGCGGTACGTTAATGCCGGACGGAGCTTTCCTGGGATTTGAAGCGGGCGGTATATTTGTCAAAACCGAAGGCGTCAATCCGGGCGAACAGGTGGAAATATATTACGGGTTACTCCGTCCCGAAACGGTGTGTGAGAACGTTTACGTTACACCGGACGGAGATATGGATTTTTATAATTTTGAGAGGACATCTAACGGACGGGCGGTCGTGCCGCGTAAATTCTTTATGCACGCCAGCAAGCATATCGATGTCGAGAACGTAAATAATCTGGTATTGATTACCCGCGGTCCGCTGATTCCGGCGATTTCGAAATTGAATGCCGAACAGGCAGCTGCATTGATGATTTTAGGCCAGGCGATGGAATCGTCTGCCGGCGACCCGACTCAGGCGGGCAAAATCCGCAGCGAGTTTTTCTATGACCCCTTCGTCGCGGGAAATCTCGCAGACCACGCTAATCGCTTTTATGATATTATCAAAGGTCTGCCACACTTAAATTTTTACCTGCTTAATACCGGCTGGATAGGTGCAGGCAACCGCTGGAAGGATATCCATCTCGAACAAACCATGGGTATCCTGGACTCCCTGGTCCGCGGCGGACTGGAAGAAAACTGGGAGGATTCCCCGACCGGTTTTAAGGTTCCGAAAGCCATCCGGGTTGTCGATGACCTCTTCGTTCACCCGGAGAGATTATACTCGGTTTCGGAATACGAGGCTAAACAAAAGGATACGAACCGGATCAGATTTGAAGCCGTGGATAAACTGGGCACCGGATTGCATCCCAATATTCGGAAAGTCTTCAATAAAATTTAGCCTTTAACTTTGAATAGCTCATAGTATCCATCTGAGAAGTTAAATCCGGAACTTCCGGATTTGCTGTTGTATTCAGGGTTTTCGTTTTTATATTGTTAGCGTGTGCTCACAGTGATAAACTAACGTTAGAGGTGTTTTTATGTCAGAAGAGCTTGGAAAAATTGAAAAACCGTCCGCCGCAGAGTTTAAAAAAGGCCGTAAGCTGTATTTTGTTCCGCTTATTTTAACGATGCAAGGTGCCGATGATGAGCTGAATGCCAGAATAAACAAATACTGGGACCAGGTAGAATCACATCTGGCTAACCTGGAAGGGAAACTGGGCGGGGGCACACTTATCTTTCACGAACTGATTGCCGTCAGCGGTGATGAGGGATTGAAAACGCTGGAAATGGTCTGCGAGCAGAGCCACCGGATTATCAAAGAACGTGTCGATAAAGGCGCCCATTTACAGGCCATTGAAGACGCGGAAAACCTGATGGAATATATGGACTGGAGCCGGTGTCTGGCCATCGGTATGCAGAGTCAGAAAGCCTTCACGGAAATTTATGAAAAGTATGTTGCTTCCCAAAAGACGAGAAATGAGACTATAGCCAAGAAGATAGACGAAGCCCTGCTGGATAATGAAATCGGCATTTTGATGCTGCAGGAAGGGCACAAAGTGCAATTTCCCCCGGATATCCAACTATTTTACGTTTCTCCTCCGGAGCTCGATGAACTTAAGCGGTGGTTGAGAGAACGAGAGGAAGCCGCCGCCAAAGCGGAAGCAGAGCACGAGCACGAACATAATCACGAACACCCCCACGATCATGAAGCCGGAGAGAAATAAAATAGATACACTATTTGGTTACGGGGATTAGTCGTTTATGGGAATAAGACTATTTAAGGAACCGAATTTGAATAATCCGGTGCTCATCGCCAGCTGGCCGGGTATCGGTAATATCGGTCTGTTGGCTGTGGATACCTTGCGTGATTCGTTGAATGCGGAAGAATTCGGTGAGATAGAACCGATGGAGTTCTTTTATCCCCGTAAAGTAACCCTTCGGGAAGGGGAGATAATGAATCTGGAATTCCCCGCCAGCCGTTTTTATTTCAAACAACTTAAAGAGCGGGATTTAATTATCTTTATCGGTGATGAGCAGCCGGCGGAGTCCGGGCGGACGTATGCGGAAGGGGCGAAAGCTTACAAAATGGCGAGCATGGTGCTGGATGTAGCCGAAAAGTTCGGCTGCCGCCGGATTTACACTTCGGGAGCTGCCGTGGCGGCGATACACCATTCCGTTAAACCGCGCGTTTGGGCGGTGCCGAATTCGAGACAATTAATACCGGAATTAAAAAAGATTGATAATACCGTCCTTATGTCCGACATAGAAGAAAGAGCCGGCTCAGGGAATATCACCGGGTTGAACGGCCTGTTACTGGGCGTCGCCCGAAAACGCGATATCGAGGCAATCTGTTTGATGGGGGAAATTCCGCTTTATTTGCAGGGGTTCCCTTTCCCATATCCGAAGGCATCCAAGTCGGTGTTGGAAGCTATTAAAGTGTCGGTGGGTATAGATATAGACACCGGGATGCTCGATGCTTTCATCGCGCAGAACAAAGGGGAAATCGAACAAATATTTGAAAATTTTCCCCCGGATATTAAAGAACAAATAGAAAAGCTGAAGACGCTGACTTACGCTAAACCGGAAGAGACGGGACCGATTACCGAAGAAGATAAGAAAAAAATACTGGACGATATCGATAAAATGTTTAAACAGGAGCCTAAAGGAGAGTAGGGGTGGTCGAGCATACTCCTTATCGCATATTAGATGATGCCAAGCTGGAAAATGCTTCACTGGCGGTTTGCTGGACTCAGGACGCCGGACGCATCGGACCGGGCGTGGCTGACTTCCTGATTACCCGGCTGAACGCACGCCTTATCGGAGAAATCGAGCCGACCGGATTCTTCCCGCTGGGCGGCGTGGTAGTGGAAAACGATGTTGCCCGGTTTCCGCAAAGCAAGCTTTACCTTTGCCCGGAGAAAGACCTTCTGGTTTTCCTGAGTGATACTCCGAGAGCGGAATGGTACCTTTTTCTCAACAGCATCTTTGACCTCGTCGACCAGTATTGCCGTCTGACGGAGGTTTACTCGGTCGGCGGAATGATTACGCTGATTCCTCATACTTCACCGCACCATCTGATTGGTTTCGCCAACTCCCGTAAAATGAAGGAAACCTTACAGCAGTACGGTGCGGAAACAACCATGGACTATGAGACGCCGGAAGGACAGCACCCGACCATCAATTCTTATCTGCTATGGCTGGCCAAACAACGCCATATCAATTGTGCCGGTCTGTGGTCGCCGGTTCCGTTTTATCTGACCGGTGCGGCGGATACCTCAGCCTGGAAAAAAGTACTCGAATTTCTGGATGACAGGTTTGAACTCGGTCTCAAGTTTACCGGACTGGACAGAGAAGCCGAGGTTATGAAGGATAAACTGCTTAAAGCCCGTCAGGATTATCCCGAATTAAACGATTATCTTAACCGGCTGGAAGCTAATGAAGGGTTGACTTTTGAAGAAAACGAGAAGCTGGTTAAAGAAATCGAAGAGTTTTTAAAGAGAGAGGAAGAGTAGCTTCCTCAGAGAAAATGTTCGAACCGGTCCCGTTTTGCCTTGCAAATCGGGCATGTTTCCGGAGGCTGTTCCCGGGCACATAAGTAGCCGCATACCCGGCAGCGCCATACCGGTAACGGTGTTTTTAATATCGCACCGGGTGCCGCTAACGGTGC
>CAZJQF010000063.1:7181-10951 GCA_964547925.1 uncultured Dehalococcoidales bacterium | reverse complement strand
CCCGACATAGGTAGCCACACAGCCGGCTTCAGGAGTTCTGACTTTCGCGATAACCTGTTGCGATAAGATTTCTTTTTCGGTAATTTCAATCATAAGACTAATACCACCTTCGAATATATCAAACGCTTTCGACAATTAATGCTACCACATGTTTTTTAATACCACCAGTCCGAAAAAAACATAGCAAGCAAGCAGTGTAACGAAAAATAAACCTGCTTCACGTTTTAGACGGGAAAATTGGAGAGAGTGCGTCTATATTTGAAACGCGAAATATAGGAACGTAATTGAATGTTTACTTAGTTTGACTACCGGTTACTTTCGATATTATAAACCTTCTTTTACCAGTCCGGGTAAGAGGTATGCTCTCAACAAATTCAACAACTACATTCATATCATTTGCCAGAATAGGATTATAACGGCTTAATATTTCCGATGTTATTTTATCAGTATGGGTTTTTGGGTATACGCCATCAAGGACAAGCTTGACCGAGACTTTGTCATAACTCTCCTGTACTATCTGCCATTGTGCCACTCCTTCCAACCTGGCCAGAAAATGCTGGTGTAGAGCCAGTCCCGGAATAGCCCTCCCTTTCTTGGTAAATATGAAGTCGGATGTTCTTCCTTCCAATTTCTTCAATATCGGCAGATTTCTGCCGCAAGAGCAAACGTCGTCAGATATCGCTCCGACATCCCCGATGTCATACCTGATGAAAGGCATAACATAATTACGTAGATTAGTAATCAATATTCTGCCGTCTTTCCCCGCCGGTACCGGTATATCACAATCATCTACAATATCAACAATAACGTTTTCTGCAGTTATATGATAACCCGCATGGCTCGAGCATTCAGCAGCAATATTTGGTGCCTCCCCAGCGCTATAAAGGCTAAATACCTCACACTTAAAGACTTTTCTGAACAGTTCACGCTGATAATCGTCCGTCTTTTCTGCTATAGTCATAATAGCCTTGAGTCTTATATCGGTTATATCTTCTCTTTCTAAATAACGAGCAATCAGATAAAGAGCAGCAGGATAACCCCTTATGAATTCAGGCCGAAAGTCTTTTATTACCTTTACAACTGACGGGATTGCATTAACTGACAATGACTGAACATCAAATTTCCTCATCCTCTCTAAATAATTCTTTGTCGTTTCTCTAACTCTCTCAGTAAGAGAATGATATTCCGGTTTTTGTCCGATAAATAAACACTTGTCACCTATCTGATATCCAGCCCACCCATAAGCTCTTTGAGATGCCGCATACGACCAAGATATCCCCTTATTCTTTTCACTAAAGAAGGTCAAGGGCTCGCCGGTAGAGCCGCTAGTTTGTCTTTTCCTTATTTGCTCTGGGGAAACATTTTTTGAAATCAACGAATTTAAATTATCCCTGACTATTTGCTTGGTTAATACTGGAAGCTTCTTCAGGTCTTCACTACACGTTATATCATTCGGGGTAAGACCTCTTTCAGTAAATATGCGGCGGTAGTAAGAGGTGTTTTCAAACGCATACTTCACTAGGGACATTAACCTTTGATTTTGTAATTCCAGAATCTTATCCCGCGGCCACCACTGGCTTTCCTCGAATTCTCTAAGGCACTTCTTTACCTGTGTTCCCATAGAATAGTCGAATATCGGTACCATAAACTTACTCAAGAATGAGTTATACATATCCAGTCCTCCTAAAGGTAGGTGAAATTAATTAAACACATGCCCTTTTCTATGATATCGGTTAACTTATAACTTTCCCTGCCACCTTTGGCTTCCCACCCAGCATTGATATTCAAGTTTAAATCCTCTCTACCCAGTCATGGTTCAACCTAAATAATTCGAAATTATACCACAGCCATCTTTTAAATCAAAAAGCTTAGACTAATGGCTAAGGTTTACATCGATGGTCTGTTCCCCGATGAAGAGTACCACCGCTAGAAGAAACTTATCGAAATGAAACTAAAATTTTTAGTCTTCCCGACTACCAACGCCGCCGTAGCAGTCGATAAACTAATAATGAACCTTTCAGAATTGTGGGCAGAAGCGAATCTCAAAGAGCGAAGAAAATAATTACTGACCATGTTTGATGCAACTTATGTCGATACCATAAAAACTAAATCCGTAATCGCCATAAAACCAAAACCGCCCGCCATAACGATATTCCAAATGGAGGTAACCAAGTGCGGGTCTAGTATTCATTTCATTGACGGGCCCGTCCGGACTAAGTCGGGAAGTCCGGCTGTATTTTTGGTGGAGACGGGAAATAGTGTTCGTTTCCATCTGCATTGAGATATATCGTAAAGAGACTCAATACGTCAAACCGGTAAATTCATTGAGAGTAGTAGTGGATGGTGGCCTCCGCCCCTCTCCATTTAAATCGTATTTGTTTTGGAGAGGCAAGGTATAAGTGAACAACATTATATCCCGGACGGAGAGTTCATTTTCAGTCCTCCGTCCGGGATATAATCAATCCCAACCTGTTTTCTAAGGTTCTTAGTACAAAACGTTATCAGGTAATTAATTTACTCGTGCTTATATATATTAGCTATGGGAGATAATCCTACCTCAACGATCTTGCCATTCTGTATTTGCTGGACGCGTACCTGGGTAACCCCCTGGATATCGGTAGGTCCGTACGTAAGAGGCGAGCAGGTTATACCACCGGTATCAAGTCCCTTAATCTTGTAAAAGCCTTGCTCCAGCACGTCGACCGGTTTTAACGCCTGGCCGGCCGGTATTGCTGCCATGGCAAGCCTCATAGCCTCCACCTGGGTCATTGCTTCAACGATTCCATCCATGTACATTACATGAGTTATTTTGCTACTCGGACGATACTTGGTCTGCAAATCGTTGGCAAATTTTACACCTTCTCCGGTATCTTCCCAAGGAGCGTAGCCTCCGCCAACGACCACGCCGTCGGCAAGTTCACCTCCCATGGCCGGCAAAAATACCTGCAGATGATTCGGGGTGCCGAAACTAAAGATAATCTTGTAGTCAAGGTTGGCCCCCATCCCTAGCCGGACGGCTTCTTTAATCGTTGGTTGAGCACCGGGATTAATCATAAAGCCGATAGTCAGGTCGACTCCATTTTCCTTCAGCCAGGTCAATTGGGTCGTGGGGGGGCTCGTAGGTACAAGCGGTACCGATTGGACACCTGCAAATTCAAAACCTTTCTCTGCCATATAGGCTTTCATTTCATCGGTAACGAGCGATTGTCCTGAGGCATTATCGGCAGTTAGGAAAGCATACTTTGGTTTTTCACTGCTTTTCCAATTAGATAAAAACCACTCGGCTACAGCTGCACTGTCATCGGTGTAGATTGGGTAATTCGCAAATATGGTTCCCGGAGGTGCAAGCAAGTAAGGGCCGGCTGCCTGGCTGGTTGCACCGGTACGGTCATCAATTAACCTTTGTTTCAGTGCGAGGGCTTGCGGTGAACCGGATACTCTTTCTACCAGCATTCCCTGAGCTTTAAACGTATCATATATCGACAATGCCTGGTTAGGGTCGAGTTTATCATCTGCCCACTTTACTTCGAACTTTACATTGGCCGGGATTTTCCTATCCTTGTACCACGGAGCTAAGATGTGATTATCGTTAACATATTTCGCGTAATCCTGAAAGCCGGCCAGAATAGCGGCACAATCTTCGGCGTACGCGCCGGTAAGTGAGAACGTACCTCCGATATAGAGGGTTATCTCTCCAGTACTTGTAGTTGATTTACCGCAGGCGGTAATCAAAGATAAAAGCAAGAGGGCACATATTAGGCAAATTGTTA
>CAZJQF010000063.1:0-7081 GCA_964547925.1 uncultured Dehalococcoidales bacterium | reverse complement strand
AATTGGTCTAATAACCTGAGGAATACGACACCGAAGATAGCCCCGATAGTGCTACCCATACCTCCGACGATTAACATACCCAGGTACCATACCGAGTCTGTGAAAGGAAACTGGTCGGTCGTGGCGAAAGCAACATAATGAACCAATAAAGAGCCAGCTACACCGGCATACACACAACCGATGAAAAATGCCAGCAGCTTATAACGCCACAGGTTTACTCCCATGACCTCTGCTGCTAAATCGTTATCTCTGATGGCGATAAACGCCCTGCCGGTCCTTGTCCTGGCAATATTTTTTGCAAAGTATACGGCAAATATCGCCATTACCATAACTAAATAACAATATCCGGTTCCCTGTATTACCAATCCGCCAATCGTCGGTCTTGGGACAGAGAGTCCGTTCGGCCCACCGGTGATGTTAGTCAAATGAAGAATAACCCAGATAATGATGAAATGAGCAGCTATTGTTGCCATTATCAAATAGAAACCCTTAATTTTTAACGAAGGAAGACCAAATATGAGACCTATGATACCGGTAAGCAGAGCTGAGACCGGCAGTGCTCCCCAAAAAGGCCAACCCAGTTTGGCTGTCAGAACTGCGGAGATATATCCCCCTACCGCCATAAATCCGGCCTGTCCCAAAGATATCTGCCCGCAATAGCCGGTCAGAATATTAAGGCCGAGAACACTGATAAGAGAAATACCGATGATTGTTATTAAAGTGACTATCTGGTTGCTGGAGTATAACGGAATGGTAAACAGAAAAATGAGAAAGATTATCAACCACATCCATTGAGATCTGGTGCGGAAAATACTCATATCCTTCCCGTAGGTTTCCTGAAATACACCGCTTGGTGAAGTCACTTTAAATCCTCTCTATCCGGCGCAAGCCGAATAATCCGTAAGGTCTGAAAATAAGTACGATTATTATCACTAAAAACGGGAAAATACTGGCCAGGTCACCGCCGGGAATTAAGGGATCAAGATAACCGGCAGCAATATTCTGCAATACCCCCAGTATTATGCCGGCAATAACAGCACCGCCAATTGAATCGATACCTCCCAGAAGGACCACGGCAAATGCCATTAGTCCTACATTAGAGAGTGGTATAAAAGCTCCGGTTACCGCTCCTAAAAGAATACCGGCAATTACTCCGGTTACACAGGCGATTATCCATGATACTGCGTAGACGGTATTTACCCTGATTCCGGAACTCCGCACTACCTGTTCATCCTCGGCAGTGGCTCTCATAGCCAGTCCTATTTTTGTATAGCGGAAAAACAGTAGTAAAATAACGACTACCGTTACGGATACTATCAGCCCAATCAATGATTCCGGGGCTAGAGATACTCCCGCAAAACGCAAGTTCATTGATGGTATCACGTTGTGATAAGTCTTATATTGGCCGCCCCATATTAACGTTGCCAGACCCTCCAATACGCTGGATAAAGCTATCGTCATCATGATAATAGCCAGTACCGGTTGTCCTACCAGAGGCCGGAGAGTTAATCGCTCGATTAAAAGTCCCATAACAACGGCTATTAAAACAGCACAAATCAAACCAGCCCATATCGGGAAGTGGAATGTTATTAAAAAAGTATATCCGAGATAACCGCCTATCATTACCAGATAACCCTGTGCAATATTGAAAGCTTGAGAGCACTTGAGAATTACTACGAAACCCAGAGCAATAAGTGCATAAACCATGCCACTGGCCAGACCGGTTACCGTTAGTTGCAAAAAGAAGGTCATGCTGCTGCCTCCCCGATAACCCCGATACTTATCGTAGTCTTCGCCGTGCCGACACGCCCGTCACGGTATCTAACCTGTATTTCAATAGGTATTTCGGTCGCCTCACTGTAAATAGCATTAATAAGCTCGCGGTAGCGTTCTTCTAAAAACCTTCGCCGTAATTTTTTCGTGTGGGTCAACTCCCCTTCATCCGGATCAAACTCTTTATGTAAATTAACGTACTTCCTGATACGGCTTCCCCCGGGTAAGGTCTCGTTTATTTGCTTGATATCCTCTGCTATCAAGTCGTAAACGGCCGGTTTTTGCGAAAGGTCACTGAAAGTGGTGTAAGCCAGTTTTCTCCGGTCAGCCCATTTACTTACATTATCGAAGTTTATGATAATTACCGCAGCGATATAATCTTTTCCGGGATTGCTTAATACCCATACATCTTTTATATGCGGGCTAAATCTTAACCGGCTCTCGATTAACTGAGGGCTAACGCTATCACCACTGGGAAGGTTAATTATGTCCTCGGTTTTGCCTTTGATACTGATATGCCCATTTTTGTCTATTTCGGCAATATCGCCGGTATTAAACCAGCCGTTATTTATTACTTTAGAGTTATTTTCTGTTCCGTATAAATAGCCGGGGGAAACACCTGCATGACGACAGATAAGTTCACCTCTATCGTCAATGCGCACCTCGGTCCCTGTCGGTATGGTACCTGCAATGTCAAACCGATTATCTGAAGTTACCCCGCAAATGGTACCTGATTCCGCAGTGCTATACATATTCTTCAGGGGAATATGTATAGCTTTATAAAACCTCAAAATATCCGGACTTATCATTGTCCCGCTGGTTCGGCAGATTCTGGCCTTAGAAAGGCCAAGATAGTCTTTCATCCGCCCAAATAAAAATGCGTTAGCCAATGAATGATAAATTTTTAAACCTGAACCGGGCTTTTGATTTTGGCAGCTTAAATCAGCCATCTTATAGCCGGCCGGCATAAAAATGCGAAATAGAAATTTCACAATGGAACCGGAGCTCTGCATCCGGGCTTGCATTTCACCGGCTAGTTCTTCCCATAGCCGAGCTTCGTAATAGACAATATCCGGACCGATTTCTCTAAAATCTTCCCGCTGAGTTTCAGATTGTTCGGCAAAATTTAAAATACTACGTGTTATCATATGACAGCCGATACCGATCCATTGTTCGGTTATTCCCGAAGGTGGAAGAGAAATGATTACATTATCTTTATCATGCCATGTGTCGAGGTCCAGTAATATTTTTACCCCGGACATCATCGTTCTGTATGTATGGATTGCCCCTTTTGGTTCGTTTCCCGTCCCGGACGTATAAATTATGGTGCAAACATCATCCGCCTTACCCGATGCTATATTCTGTTCGTAAACTCCAGGGTGTTCGTTATCATATCGTTTTCCGCCGGTGAGGACTTCACTATATCCTAATAAAACTCCATCACTGTACTTGGAAATTCCCTTGTAGTTCCAGTATATTATCTTTTTAATCTGGGAAAGTTCATTTTTAATTTCAAGCAGTTTATCAATCTGTTCCTGATCTTCGACAATAGCGAATTTCGCTTCCGAGTTCTTAATCAGGTATCTTAATTCTGCAGAATTCAGGTCCGGGCTTATTCCCACTACAACTCCATGATTGGATTGTACCGCCAGTGCCGCACAATACCATTGCGGAGCATTATTTCCGATAATAACAAGTTTGTCATTAGCTTTAAAACCGAGTGCTAATAACCCAAGAGCCAGATTCTTCACGTCCCCGTAATAGTCTTGCCAAGAGTATCGCTGCCAGATACCGTAACGTTTGTAACGAAAGGCTACACGGCTACTGCCATACTTGTGGCAATTATCCGATAATACCTTTGGCCATGTATCAGCCATTTCGTCATCGAAATGCGGAAACTTTTCTGCCATATTTATCTCTTTATCCTAACCATCTCTTTCGGCGGCGGTAGTGTTTCACTTCTCGATAACTCTTTTGCGAACCGACTGCCGAAAGCCCCATGTAGAACTCTTTAATATCTTCGTTGTCTTTTAACTTCTCAGCCGGCCCGTCGAGAACAATACGTCCGTTTTCCATTACATATACATAGTTGGCTATACCCAATGCAGCTCTGGCATTTTGTTCGACAAGTAATACCGATACCTGCTTTTCCGCAACAATCCGGCGAATAATCTCATATATTTCCTGGACGACTATAGGTGCCAGCCCAAGAGAAGGTTCGTCCAGCAGTATCAGTTTTGGCTTTGCCATTATTGCCCGGCCAATCACCAGCATCTGTTGCTCACCGCCTGATAAGTAACCACTGGTCCGGCGATAAAAACTCTTTATCTTAGGAAAGTAGTTGAACACCGCTTCCAAATCGTTCTTAATATTTGCCCTGTCATTTCGGAGGTACGCGCCCACTTTCAGGTTTTCTTCGACAGTCAGGTGCTCCAGAACGCGGTGCCCTTCCATTACCTGGACAATTCCAATAGCTGCGATATCTTCCGGGTCCTTTCTGTCTATTTGTACCCCGCTGAATTCGATGTTACCGGATGCTATATGCCCCTCCTCTGTTTTTAACAAGCCCGATATTGCTTTTAGGGTGGTAGTCTTACCACCGCCATTGGCCCCGAGTAGCGCGATTATTTTCCCGTCGCCGACTTCCAGGGATACCCCGCGTAAAACCTGGATTATATTCATATAATTAACTTCGATGTTATTTACTTTTAACATATATCTAAGCGGCACAGGCTAATTTCTAAATTACCGTCTTCCTGAAGCTTTTATTCTCCCCGCTTTTCCTCCCTACCAAGATAAGCGTTGATTACTTCCGGATTATTGCGGATTTCCGATGGAGTCCCTTCTGCAATCTTACGCCCGAAATCGAGTACAATTATTCGGTCGGCAATATCCATAACCAGACCCATATCGTGTTCAACCAGAACGATACACCGGATCCCGTCTCTTAATACCGGGGTGTCGGGATAAGTGGCACCTTGCCCTTCGAAAACATCGATGATAAACCGGGCGGTATCCTCCTTTTCTTCCAGGTTCATCCCTGCAACAGGTTCGTCCAGCAGTAAAACTTTAGGCTCTAAGGCTAAAGCCCGCCCGATTTCCACTCTCTTTCGTAAGCCGTAAGGAAGAGTACCGACAACTCTTTTTCGGATTGCCCCGATTTCTAAAAAGTCGATAATCTTCTCAACCGTCTCGCGGTGCTTTATTTCTTCGTTACGTGCCCAACCAAAATATAAAGCACCGGTAACAAAGTTTTGTCTCATTAATACGTGCCGGGCAGCCATGATATTATCCTGAGTGCTCAAACCGGTGTAGAGTTCAATATTTTGGAAGGTTCTGGCGATGCCCATCTCCGCTAATTTATCGGGACGCATGCGAGTAATACGGCGGTTTTCGTAACGTATTTCACCCTTTTGGGGTTTATAAAAGCCGTTGATACAATTTAGTAAGGCCGTTTTTCCGGCACCATTAGGGCCGATAATTGCTAATATTTCATTATCACGGATATCGAGGCTCACATTATCAAGAGCTGTCACCCCGCCAAAGCTTAAAGACAATCGCTCGATATGCAGCTTAACTGGATTTTTATTTTCAATACTCATTACAGCTTCTTAAACGGCTTTATTTTCCTCTGAGGCTAGTTTGTTTCGGTAGTTCATCACTCTGTAATCCATTGGGCCTTCGCACCTTAGCGGTTTACCCGATATTTTCTCTTTTTTACGCACTATTCCGGCAGTTTGTGTATTCAGATTCTCAACATATTTGCCGTAACCTGTGCAGACAGTAGTCCAATCTTTATGAACTACAATCGTAACGTCATCGTCAATGGCATCACAATGAATTGTTGTTGCGGTTACCTGCCAATCAATCATATTAAATACTCTGGTTATCACTTTTTAATATTTTCACTATTTTAGTATTGACTCAAACTACAGGAAATAGTTATAAAATATTAACCTCTCGAATAAATATTCTAGAGTAAAATAGTTATAGCACTTCTAATGTATTGTGTAAATACCCTTCGAAGGGTATTTATTGACAATAAACGAAAAAGGTGCTATAACGTGGCATAATGTTTAGACTGACCGCCAAGGATTACCGCGATATTTTACACCTGGTCTCTGAAGCAGGTTGTTGTGAAGATATCGATTGCTTCATTAAAGTGGTATTCCCTTCGATGGTTAATATGTTCCGTGCTGAATGCATAACATTACAGTTAATCGACAGATATCCACGGTGGATTAAAATCATCGAATCAAGGTCTTTCAAACCGGATAAGTACAATCTGAATGAAGATACACATTTCTCCCAATTATATAAACAGGATTATTACCGACAATCCCCGTTACTAAGGGAAGCTCTACACTCTTTGAAAAATGTATTGAAAATCGGGGACTATTTGTCTCTTCGCGATTGGGAGATGTCGGATTTCTACAACGACTTCATGGTTCCCCAACATTTATGTTGGGAGATATTTTTATCCTTACGGAACCAATACAATTTAGAGGGTATGATTACACTCTGGCGTAACCGGAAACAGCCTGACTTCGAAGATTTGAGCATATCCAAAGCTCAAATCTTAGCCCCTCACCTTAAAGTTGCCATCCATAATATACGTCTTCTATCTATGATTGACTCATGGAAAGCAAAGTTTATCTCGGAGGATAAAGGCACTGGGGAAGGATTACTGTTATTGGACCAGAAACTCAGGCTCTGCCAATCTAACGCAAAAGCGAGAGACATTTGCGCACAATTAACCGGGCTGAAAGATAACACAACTGAAGCAGCCCAAAGTGATTTTATCATTCCTTCTTATATTATTGATGACTGTACCAGTCTATTAAGCCTGATAAAGATAACGGAGCAAGCAATTATATGGCCTAAGGAACGAATAGTATTTGCTGAAAATAACCGGAAATATCGTATCGAGTGCTCATTGGTATGGAAATCCGATCAGCTAAAAATGATGTGCCCCTTCTTTATGGTCGGTATAACGGACCTCAATGAAGAAAATTTGCAGGCGAATATTCTTCATGCCAATTTTAACCTGAGTAAAAGAGAGATGGATATCCTCTACTTTTTAGTACACGGTATGACGCATAATAAGATAGCGGATAATCTATTCATTAGTAAACTGACGGTTGATACTCATATTAAAAATATCCATAAAAAACTGGGGACCAGAAATGAAATCGATCTAGTCAGAAAAGTCCAATCGCCCATAAGGTTAGCCTGACCCCGCAGATAAATACATATTCATCGTGATACATTTCACTGGCTTCAAGGTTTTCGAATAGCATTTACGTGT
>CAZJQF010000062.1:0-10954 GCA_964547925.1 uncultured Dehalococcoidales bacterium | reverse complement strand
GATTACATTCTGAAAAGCCTCAAAGCTTTCAGAAAAGACTATGAATACCATATCCTTAAAGGCAAATGCAGTTCGAAGTTCGAGCAGGCGGTGCCTTGCGTCTACAATTGTCCCGCTCATATCAATGTCCCGGGTTATATCACCCTCGTCGGAGAGAAGCGGTACGATGACGCAATCCGCCTCATACGGAAAGACAACCCATTCCCATGCTCCTGCGGCTATGTCTGCGAACACCCTTGCGAGGCGAATTGCCGCCGCAAACTGCTTGATGAATCTATTAATATTCGCGGCATCAAACGCTTCGCTGCTGACTACTCCGGTACTGTCCCTCCTCCGGAATGTTTCCCCGATACCGGCAAAAAGATCGCCGTTATCGGCGGCGGTCCTTCTGGGCTTACGGCTGCTTACTACCTTCAACTGATGGGACACCGGGTAACTGTTTTTGAGAAGCGCGCCCGGTTGGGCGGCATGCTCCGGTATGGTATTCCCAGCTACAGGTTACCAAAGGAACGGCTGCAGTACGACCTGGACGCAATTCTCGCTACCGGCATAACAGTAAATCTTAACACAGATATCGGTAAGGATATCACGATTGAAAATCTCTGCCAGACATTTGATGCGGTATATATCGCTATCGGTGCACATATGGATAAAAAGCTCGCCATCGAGGGTGAAGACAAAGAGGGTGTCATCTCCGCTATCGAACTCCTCCGGAACGTCGGTGATGGGATACTGCCGGACTTCTCGATGAAAAAAGTCGTTGTCGTCGGCGGCGGCAATGTCGCCATGGACGCCGCCCGGACCGCAGTCCGGCTCGGTGCGGAAAAGGTCAGCGTCGTCTACCGCCGCCGCCAAGTGGATATGACGGCACTGCCGTCCGAAGTCGAAGCTGCTATCGCTGAAGGTGTCGAGATGGTAACGTTGCATGCTCCGGCCGGTATCGTGTCTCACGAAAATGGGCGTGTTACCGCGCTCCGTTCCCAACCTCAAATCGTTGGAAAAATCGGTGACGACGGCAGACCATCGCCGCAGAATGCTAAACTACCCGAGACTATTATTCCCTGCAACATCGTCATTATGGCCGTCGGCCAGGCTGTCGCGACGGACCATTTCGAACAATCCTGTATTTTAGTCAAAAATGGAACTCTGGTTGCCGATGCCGCCGGTGCCTTGAATACGATACCGGGCGGCTTCACGGGCGGGGATTGCGTGTCCGGACCATCTACGGTTATCCGGGCCATCGAGGCCGGTAAGGTCGCCGCTGCTAATATTGACGAGTATCTGGGCTTCAACCATAAACTTGAAGTTAACATCGATATTTCCTTTACCGCTCTCCGCGAAAAACCGCTGATGGGACGGGTGGAGATGACCGAGCGGGAAGCCGCCGAGAGAAAATGCGACTTTAAACTCTGCGAAAACGGTATGACACGCGAGGAGGTCAAGCGAGAGGCATCCCGGTGCCTGCGCTGCGACCACTTCGGCTTTGGGGCTCTTGGAGGAGGCGGTTCAGAATGGTAAGTTTAACGATTGATAATCTACCGGTATCAGTTCCGGAAGGGACGACAATCCTTAACGCTGCGAAAACCGTCGGTGTCGTATTACCGACCCTTTGCTATATGAAAGACATCAACGACATCGGCGCCTGCCGTATCTGCGTGGCCGAAATCGAGGGCCGTCAAAAGCTTGTCACCACCTGCAATACCCCGGTCAGCGAGGGTATGGTCGTCATGACTAACAGCCCCAGGGCGCGAACGGCGCGGCGGGTCAACGTACAGTTTATCCTTTCACAGCATGATTGCAACTGTCCTACCTGCATCCGCTCAACGAACTGCAGCCTGCAGAAAATTACAAATGACCTCGGTATTATTTCCCAGCCTTATAGCAAGGAGGTTCCTGATAAGGACTGGAATATGTCCTTCCCGCTTATTAAGGATGATTCGAAGTGCATCAAATGTATGAGATGCATCCAGGTATGTAACAAGGTACAATCCATTGGCATCTGGGGCATAGACAACACCGGTTCCAGAACGACCGTCGGTGTCACGTACGACCGGGATATTACCGAGTCGGACTGTGTCCTTTGCGGCCAGTGCATAACCCACTGTCCCACAGGAGCACTCAGTGAACGCGATGATACTATGAAAGCGTTCCGAGCTTTAGCTAACCCTGACCTGGTCACGGTTGTTCAGATAGCGCCGGCTGTACGGGTAGCCTGGGGTGAAAGCCTGGGTATCTCTCGGGAATTTGCTACTGTTAAAAGACTGGTCGCCGCACTGCGAAAGATTGGCTTTAATTACATATTCGATACAAATTTTACGGCCGACCTGACGATAATCGAGGAAGGCAAGGAATTCGTCAAGCGGAAATTCAACAATGGTGAGCCGAACGGTTATCCGCTTTTCACCTCCTGTTGCCCGGCCTGGGTCCGTTTTATGAAATCCCAGTACCCGGATATGGTAAAACATTTTTCCACGACGAAGTCACCTCAGCAAATGTTCGGCGCCGTCGCCAAGACATACCTGGCCGATATCTTAAAGGTAGACCCTTCCAGGATTTTCTGCGTCTCCGTTATGCCCTGCACGGCCAAAAAGGAAGAATGCACGTATCCCGGCATGGATTCCACCGGCTCAGGCCCTGACGTGGACCTGGTGCTGACAACGCGCGAGATCGACCGCATGATAGTAGCCGAGCATATCCAGCCGCTTAACCTGGCAGAAGAAGAATTTGACCAGCCAATGGGTATTTCTACGGGAGCCGGTGTCATTTTCGGAGCGTCGGGCGGCGTCATGGAAGCCGCACTCCGTTCCGTCTACTTCCTGACAACGGGCAATAATCCGGACGCTGATGCGTTCGCTAATGTCCGCGGCATGAATGGCTGGCGTGAGGCGACTTTCTCCATTAAAGGCAAACCTGTCCGCGTTGCTGTGGCCTCCGGCCTCGCCAACGCCAGGAATCTGGTAGAAGCTATACGCAAGAGAAAGGTTCACTACGATTTTGTCGAGGTTATGGCCTGTCCGGGAGGCTGCTCCGGCGGCGGCGGTCAGCCTATCGACGTGAATGCCGGGCTTCCGCAGGTCAGAGGCCAGAGCCTGTACGGTCTGGACAAGAATTCTGCTCTCCGATTCTCTCACGAAAATCCGTCTATTAGCGCATTGTACGAACGCTTCGTAAACAGTGATATGCTCAATAGAGTTCATAATTTACTGCACACCGACCACAACGCATGGGAAATGCCTCTGTCTCCGAGGCTTCAGGGGAAAGACTTTCGAAGAGGGATGAATAAATGAGAAATAGTATATTATTGCCCGGAATCAAAATAAATAAGCTTGTCCTGCTGGTGTTGCTGGTTGGCTTTGCTGTTGCGGCTCCCATGGTCTTCCGGCAACAGCTTATAACCGGAACCATCGTAAATGCGACCTTAATAATCGGAGCTTCACTCCTCAGCGTATCGAATGCTGTCCTGATAGGTCTAATACCGAGTTCTTTAGCTCTGGCCGTCGGCATTATTTCACCGGTCATGTCTCCGATGATACCGTTTATCATTACAGGCAATGCAATATTGGTGCTTACCTTTTCGTATTTAAGCAAATTCAACTACTGGCTGGGAGCAGCGGTCGGCAGTATCCTGAAATTTGCCTTTCTCTATGGGACAAGCAATATAGTTTTCAATCTAATTGCCGATAAAATGCTGGCCTCTGCCGCCGCACAGACTATGTCCTGGCCGCAACTCGTAACCGCTTTGGCCGGCAGTATTGTTGCCTTCGGAGTATTAATGATTTCGAAAACAGCCAGCAAAACGTTTGGTAGTAATAAAAACTGATTCGGCTCGTAAACAAGGCATACCATTTTAGGCTGAAGGAAAGCTCAAAGGTTCTGCGTCTTGTTCACGATAGCCTACCATTTCATTTATGACAACTCACTAACGCAATTCCCATTTTTACATTAATCAATAATCTCATTCAGGCCTTCGATAATCTTCGCCAGTTCTTCTTTTGATATATTACCGATGAGATTACCTATTCTTTCCGTAGATAGTGTTCTTATCTGGCTGATTTTGGCCCAGGAGCGTTTGGGTAAATTACCGGTTTTTAATTCGAGAGTCAAGGGAAAACCTGCCTTTTGGGGTTGGCTGGTTATGGCTATTGCTAAAACAGTCCCGGAATTTATATTAAAGACATCGTGACTTAGGATTATCACCGGACGCAATCCGGTTTGTTCTCGTCCCCTGCCCGGATTTAGGTCCGCCCAACGGATTTCACCCCTTAATATTCCGGCCATTCTTTCATGTCCCGGGTAATTCCTTCCTCGGATAACTTTCTCTCGAATGCCGCATCAAGTTTAGAACTTTCGGCAATCAATCTGGTCTTTTTTAAACGCTGCAGTTTTTCACTTATAGCTTCTTGAATAGCCTGACTGCGATTCTGGAAAACATCTTCTTGAACCAGCCTGTCAAGTTCACTAATTGATTGCTTGTCTAATGTTATTGCTATCTTTGCCTTTCCCATACCAACCTCCATGGTATTACATTTTATCATACCCTAAAAAAATAGCCAATAGAAGGAAAATATTATTTCTTCGGGAATTTATGAGAGACATGGGGGTAAATTTTATTATCTCACCACTGAGTATCTGATAGAATAATCGCACATGATTTTATATAATGCAGTCTGTATTGTGAAAATAAATTTTAAATATTATTGGGATTAAAATAGTACCAATTACCTTTTATGGTTTAATTTTTAACGTTTGGTTACTCTTGAGATTACTTGGTATACTAGCAAAAGAGACATAGATTCAAATAGTAACGCCATGTATGAAAAAGCGGCCGTTTTACTAGATTTACAGGGCACACTCGGTGGTGAAGGATTAGATGATATCCGTCACTTCGCCTTTTTCCCATTTACAATTCCAGCAATCAGACTATTCAATGATGACGGCCTTCTCGTCGTAATAATCACAAATCAAAGTCATATCGCTCAAGGAGACTTCAGCTACCAGTATTTCTTGGAAAGAATGGCTGGCATCAAGAGTGAGGTAGAACATGCTGGAGCCAAAATAGACGCAGTCTACTGCTGCCCACACGGAACAGCGGATAATTGCGAATGCATGAAACCAAAACCAGGTCTGGTTCTTGCAGCAAAAAGGGATTTAACTCTCGACCTTTCAAAATGCTATTTCGTCGGTGATACCGGCGCTTGGGATATGGCTTTGGCACAGTCTATTGGCAGCAAAAAAATATTAGTTAGAACCGGGTTAGGAGAAAGTTCTTTAACCGAATATCGGCACACGTGGGCGAACATCAATCCTGACTATATCGCCATGGATGTTCTTGATGCAGCAAAATGGATTATTGCCGATAAAGCAACTACCCCTGCCGGTAAAAGACTAACCTGATTACACAAGAACTAAAATGTTCCGTGTATTATACACGATAGTCCATTATCAATTAACAAAACCGTGTAGCTATTATGACTCCAGTTTGGGTGGTTTAGCTATCTTCCCGAAGTCCTTATATTTCTTGAGTCTCTCTTTGACTATTTCTATATTTTCATTAAATATTTTGTGGCGTTCGATGATAGCATCATTATGACGCTTTGCCCCCCAGGGACCGAATCGTTGTTTTTGCAACTGGTCTTCGCTGAAAATGACTTTTAATTTCTCCCCGGAAGTGTCTATAGTACCTCGAATATCACAAATCGGACATTCAACATATTTCCCGCGGATGCTGAGTAGATTCTGATGACAGATGGGGCAGGCCTCCTCTTCGTCACCGACATATTTTACCTCTCCGAAGGGTATCTTCATGGCTTCGCCCAGGTTATGCCCCAGTTTTTTAGCTCTGGCTAGAGCCTCTTCACGTAAAAGGACCTGAGCCGGTCGGGTGACATATTCGACTAACATCTGGTCGACAAGCTTACCGCCGGCCATATGAGAACTCAAAACAGTTAAAGGTAAGACAAGGTTAGTCCAATCGGTGCCGCCCAGAGTGATAGCCCCGACAACTTTCGGTCTTTTAAAACATTTTTCCATAAATGCCTTGCCGCTGCCGAGCATCCGGTTAGATATCATAATTAAAATACCGGGAGGCATAAGCTCGTACGCCGGAGCACTAAAAACAACGGCATCAGCATCAGCCAGTTTATCAAGAAAAAAGGGCATGTGGTCGCCTTTATGGATACACGGTTTATCTTCTCCTGTTAGCATGCTCATCATACAGCTCTCACAGCCGGTACACGGCTTGATAAAGAGGTCAAGAATACGGAGGACCTCCACCTCGGCACCGGTCACTTGGTTAATCTCCATCAGCGCCTCTTTAGCAAGCACTTCAGAGTTCCCATTGGGTCTCCCCACGCTTATTCCTAATGCTTTCATTTGAATAAACCAGCCTCCTCTATTAAATATTGCTTACTATAGGTATTAAAGCAGCGATATTAAATAATAATCTACCATAGTTACTGGTTTAGTAGTTCCCGCAAAAAATGAGCACAGTTCTCTGCTGATTCGAGTGAGTTGGCTGTTTTTCTGAATTCTATCGCCACCTCCCCCTGTCCGGCTTCCATAAATATGCGGGCTATTTTCTGTAATAATTCCTGGCTCTTTAGCTTAATTAAATCCTCGATTTGCGAAAGCTCCGCCGAAAGCTCCTCAATCCTCGCATCAAGCTGCGATACCTCATCCTTCAATCCATCTGTTTTTACCGATTGAGGTACCGCCTTTTCACCGCCGGAATTTACCATCTTCAATTTTGCGGCTAACTGTTCTTTCTCAGTTACCACTTTTTGGAGTTCTTCCTGTTGTTTTTGCACCAGATCTTTAAAGTCTTTTATCTGTGCTTCGAGTCCGGCTATCTTGGCTTCTAAATCACCCTTTTTATTTTCCGGATTTGCCTTTGCTGTCTCCTGTTCCTGATTTCCGGATAACAGTCCCCGGATATCCTTGAGGACGTCCATATTGGAAACGCTTTTATTGCTATTTTCAGGCTTCATGAGCGAGCAGCTCCTTTGCCAGATTCCGGTATTCCTCGGCACCTGGCGATTTCGAGGCGTAAAAATCTATCGGTTGATTGTGAATCGGGCCCTCAGCGAACTTCACGTGCCGGTAGATGATTGTCGCAAAGACCAGGTTACCGAAGGTCTGTTGAATACTGTCGGAAACATCTTTGCTCAGTTTTGTCCGCCGGTCTAACATCGTCCTTAATACACCTTCTATCTTGAGGTTAGGATTCACCTCTTCCTTTATCAGATTGATTATCTGAAGAAGATTTTTGACCCCGTACAATGTCAGCGGTTCGCACTGGACAGGGATAAGAACGCTGTCTGCCGCTACCAGAGCATTAGCCACGAGAAGGCCTAAAGTCGGCGGGCAGTCGATAAAAATATAATCGTAATCTTCTTTTAAAGGAGTCAGTTTTTTCTGCAGTACTTTTTCACGCCCGATCCTCCCGGCTAGTTCCGATTCCGCCATCGCTAAATCAACGTGAGACGGTACCACGGAAAAGAAAAGATTCTCTCCGGTCAATACCGTGCTTTTCATAGCTACATTAGGATCGATAAGTACCTGATGTATGGATTTCTCGACTTCCAGAGGATTAATCCCCACACTCACCGTTAGTGACGCCTGCGGGTCCAAATCGACGACCAGAACACGTTTCCCCATACTGCTGAGGCTGGCACTTAAATTGATACAGGTGGTCGTTTTCCCGGTTCCGCCCTTATGTTGTGCTACGGCAATAATTTTCCCCATTATCATCCCTCTTACACCGGCTCGTACCGCCGTTGTTTATTGGAATAAATTTTATCTTTAATTGATAAGTTATGCAATCGGTATTACTTAATTCGCCCCGGAATTATCCTTTACTCACCGATATATCGTATCATAGTAAAGGAGGCCTTTAAATTAAATGGAAACTCGTTACCTGACCGACCTGACACCGGCTCAAATCACAGAACTAACTGCCGGTCTAGGAGCACCTGCTTACCGGGCAAAGCAGGTATGCCGCTGGATATATCAGAAGTTTGCTTCTTCCTTCGACGAAATGACCGATTTACCAAAAGATTTCCGGCAGGCTCTGGCTGAAAAATCCGTTCTACTTAAATCGAATATGGCACAGGAAGCGGTTAGCCGGGACGGGACGGTTAAAATTCTTTTCTCACTGCCGGACGGACAAACCATAGAGTCCGCGTTAATGCCTTATCCCGCCCGTAATGGTAAAACTGACTATACCATTTGTCTCTCGACACAGGCAGGCTGTCCTATCGGCTGTCCTTTCTGTGCTACCGGCCAACAGGGATTCGAACGCAATTTAACCCCCGGTGAAATTACAGAGCAGGTGCTATTTTTCGCCCGCCGTCTGCGCGATGCCGGGCCGAAGCACCGCATTACCAACCTCGTTTTTATGGGCATGGGAGAGCCGTTAGCTAATTATGAAAATTTGCTTCAGGCTATTGAAACATTAAATTTACCGGAATGTTTCGGCCTGGGGGCACGCAATATGACTGTTTCCACTGCCGGACTTGTCCCGCAGATTAAAAGGTTCAGTCAGGAGAAACTGCAGGTTGGACTGGCGGTATCGCTTCACGCGAGTACTAATAAACTTCGCGATTGGCTCGTGCCCATTAATAAAAAATACCCGCTGGAAGAACTCATTCCGGCCTGCAAAGAGTATGTGTCTACCTCCGGCAGGCGTATCACTTTCGAATATATCCTGCTGGACGGCGTTAACGATTCACTGGTGCAGGCCCGCCAGCTGGCTCATTTAATTGATGGTTTTAACTGTCATGTTAACCTCATTGCCGCCAATAAAACGACCGGCGATTTGAGGCCTTCGACTAAAGAAAATATTGCCGCTTTCGAAGAAGAACTTACAAGGCTGCGTGTCCAATATACGCTCCGCCAGAGTCGCGGGGTAGATATCGCTGCCGGATGCGGCCAATTACGCAGCCGGTATTCCGGCCCGCGTTCTTCTTCGCGCTAGTTTCGTATTTTTGGCAACTACCGGCAATTCGTGGAGTTCGTTATGCATTTCGCTAACACCCGGCTTATCGACCAGTTCCAGACTGCTGGCCTGTAATCCTTTTTCACCCTGCTCTTCAACGAACCTTACCCCGGTACCTACCTGCAGCCGTTCCCACTCGTTATGCAACGTGCTGTTTTTATGAAAATAGATATGCTGCCCGTCGTTCGACCGAATAAACCCGTATTCTTCATCACGGAATAGTTTTTCGATATATCCCATTACCCGATTATGAGGGTGCATTTTAGTATCTTTTCGTTGTAATTCTACCAGTTTTTCCAGTTGGCGCCGTGCGGCATCGAATGCATTCCTGATAGCGGTTGGCAGCGGCTCATACTTAGGTAGTTTCGGTAACCGGTTCGGTATTATTTCGGCTTCGGTCTCAGTCTTCGGGGGTATCCTTACATCCTTATGGATTACGCTCTGGTGTCTGGTTACCAGTTCGTGATTCGGAGGAACTCTAACAGCCAGACGAATCCGGTAAGGGTTACCGGTCTGATGACGGTTTTGCTCCTTCTCGATAGCGATACGGATACTGGTAATATAATCGCAGACTTTTTCTAACCGTTCGATTTGATTCTCTAATAGTTTTTCGATAGACGGTGTCATTTCAAACCCTTTGATAGTAATTTCAGGCGGTATTTGCATGGCTCTTACCTCCGTTCTATTATTTCATTCTTATGGTAGCCGTCCCCGTATAACCTTCATATACGTAAACCTACGCAATTATGCTGATTAACCGGACTATTTCACATTGTTACAGCCTTATTGTTTTGTTATTCGGGTTGAAGTAAAATTATTCCTATCAATATGAAGCAAGATAACTTGAAGAGGCTGTGATGGTTAATAATAAATTACCGGACAAACCGGCAGAAGAATGGATTACCGGCATCTTAACTAAAGTTAAAAAAGGTGAACTTTCCGTGGAGAAAGCACAAAAAGAACTGAGTGTTTTACCGTATGAAGATATGGATTTTGCCAAGGTCGACCATCACCGCAACATGAGGGTCGGTTTTCCTGAGGTAATTTTCGGTAAGGGAAAAACCATCGATCAAATTGT
This sequence comes from uncultured Dehalococcoidales bacterium, assembly GCA_964547925.1. GTDB lineage: Bacteria > Chloroflexota > Dehalococcoidia > Dehalococcoidales > JAFGLR01 > JAFGLR01. The sequence continues at coordinate 881 of CAZJQF010000062.1, read as the reverse complement.
CACCATAGCCTCCGCAATGTCTCTCCGTTCCAAACGCGTTTTAATTACCCACGCCTCTCCGGAGGCATATAAAGCGGTTAAAGCTAAAATTAAAGATGCAAAATTTAATCCGCTATCTAAAACTATTGTGGTAAACCGTGTAAAATCCAAATCTTTACAGACCGGTATCACCGTTATTACCGGCGGCACGGCCGATATTCCGGTCGCGGAAGAAGCTGCGGTCACCGCCGAGCTGATGGGGAATAAAGTCGAAAAAATCTTCGATATCGGGATTGCCGGAATTCATCGTATGTTCGATAATCTCCCGCAAATACGTAAAGCCAGTGTGATTATCGTAGTTGCCGGAATGGAAGGGGCTCTACCCGGCGTCATTTGCGGGCTCGTTTCCGCACCGGTTATCGCCGTGCCGACATCTATCGGTTACGGGGCCAGCTTCGAAGGTTTGGCTCCATTGCTCACCATGCTTAATAGCTGTGCCCCGGGTATCGCCGTGGTTAATATCGATAACGGATTCGGTGCCGGTTACCTCGCCGGACTGATAAACCGTATAAAAGAAGATGGAAAATAAACTCATCAAACTTAAAACCATACTGCAGGAAATGGGCTCGGTACTGGTAGCCTTTTCCGGCGGCACGGACAGCACTTTTCTCGCGGTTATAGCTAAAGAAGAGCTTGGCTCCAATATGCTGGCGGTATATTCCTTTTCCGCGATCTCACCACCTTCGGAAAGAGAAGAGACAGAAGCATTCGCCCGTAAAATGGGATTTCGTTATAAAATAATCCCCGGTAACCAGTTAAACAATCCTGATTTTATTTCAAATCCGCCCGACCGCTGCTACTACTGCCGTAAAGACTTATTCCGGGAGCTTAAGCAAATCGCC
>CAZJQF010000061.1:9848-11044 GCA_964547925.1 uncultured Dehalococcoidales bacterium | reverse complement strand
ATTCAGGAAGTGTCTGCTAATTCACCTGCGGCTGCCGCCGGAATCGAGGCCGGGGATACTATACTTACCATCGGCGGCAAGACTGTTACGAGCCCCAACGACGTGAGCCGTTATGTACAGATACATTTAGGTACTCCCATCGAACTAACGGTACGGCACGCCGACGGTACGGTCGAAGACGTTAAATTAACCCCGCGGTGGAAGCCGCCGCAGAATGAGGGAGCGATGGGCATCGCCTGGGATGTCGAGGTGATTGTCGCCCAGCAGGTAGTTACCAAAACGTCCTATCCTTTCTGGAAGGCGATTCCGATGGGCTTTAACGACTGTCTCCAGACCTTCGTCCTGTTTAAAAACGGCATTATCAGCATGATAATCGGAGCAACGCCGGCCCAATTTATGGGACCAATCGGTATCGCCCAGATAACCGGCGAAGTCGCTAAAGCAGGTATCAGCCCGTTATTGGAATTCGCCGCGGCTTTCAGCATTAACCTGGGCATTTTAAACCTTTTTCCCCTGCCGGCACTCGATGGCGGCCGCATCGCTTTTGTTATTCTGGAATGGCTCCGCCGGGGTAAAAAAGTATCGGCTAAAACGGAGGGTCTGGTACACGCGATCGGCTTTTTCCTGTTAATCGCGGCGATTCTCGTAATTTCATATGGTGATATTGCCAGAATCATCAGCGGGACGAGTTTGTATTAAATGGTTAAAAGAAGAATCAGCAAACCTATCCGCATCGGCAACGTAATAGTCGGCGGGAACGCTCCGGTCATTGTGCAATCGATGACCAAAACCGACACTCGTGATGTTATGTCAACCATTCGCCAGATAAACGAGTTGGCAGAATGCGGCTGCGAAATCATCCGTGTGGCTGTCCCCGACCAGGAAGCCGCTCTGGCGATTAAGAAAATTAAAAAGGGTATTTCGATTCCGCTGGTAGCGGATATTCATTTCGATTACCGTTTAGCCCTGGAAGCCATTAAAAACGGTGTTGACGGCCTCCGCCTGAATCCGGGCAATATCGGCGAAACGGATAAAATAACCGCCGTCGTGAAAGCCGCAAAAGAACGGCAAATCCCTATCCGCATCGGCTTGAACGGCGGCAGCCTGCCGCCGCCCAACCGGAAAAACCTGAGTGTTGCCAGACAAATGGTAGATGCGGCAATGCAGCAGGTTAAGCTGCTGGAAAGCCTCGATTT
>CAZJQF010000061.1:6005-9748 GCA_964547925.1 uncultured Dehalococcoidales bacterium | reverse complement strand
ACGGAAGTAGAGTTGGTTCCGATAGTCGAAGCCGTGGCAAAAGAACTGGCGAAGATTACCAAACCGATAAAAGTAGCGGTGATGGGCTGCGTTGTCAACGGCCCCGGTGAAGCCAAAGACGCCGATGTGGGTATCGCCTGCGGCAAGGGCAAAGCCGTCTTATTTAAAAAAGGCGAAAAGATAGCCGTGGTTAAAGAAGCTGATATTGTTAAAGTCCTGATGAAAGAAGTCAGAAAACTGTAGCTCTGAATGGTCCGCTAAAAGGTATTCGTATTATCGCGTCATCTCAATAAATCGCCGGGCATTGCGGCTCGGTATTAACGGGAAATATGAGTGTGGAGGTTATCAAAACCGAACGGATTTTGAGTGACGGCAGGCAACATAGCGAAGAGTTAAAAAAGCACCTGCACAAAAGAATATAAACCGGATAATCAGCCTATTTCCGGCGTTGGACGACAAATTCGGCCAGATTATAAAGAGATTCACGGCAGGCAATGTCCGGCAGTTGTTTTAAGCCGGCAACCGCTTTCTCACGATACTCCAAAGCCGTCTTATAACAATCGTCAACAATCGAAGAATTCTGTACCATATCGACTGCCCGCTTGATTTCATTGTTGAGGGCCGGATTTTCAAATACTTTTTTAACCGGATTATCGGCGGGATATCTTTCCATGAGCAGCATCGCAGGCAGGGTCAATGTCCCCTGAGAAAGGTCGGAGGCGACCGGTTTGCCCAATTCTTTCTCCGTCCCAACAAAATCGAGGATATCATCAACTATCTGGAAGGCAAGTCCGATATTATAACCGTATGCTTTTAATACTTGAATCGAAGCTTCGGGGGCTTCGCTCAATACTGCCCCGGACTCTGTCGAGGCCGCCAACAACGAAGCTGTTTTACCGGCGATACGCTTCAGATAATCGTCATAAGTCTGGTTCCAGTTAAAAGCGTTAAAAGCCTGATTCAGTTCACCGGTAGTAATTATCTGCAACGTCTCCGCACAGAGGCGGATAACTCTTATATTGCCGGTACGCGTCGTAAATTCCTCAGCCGTCGCAAATAAATAATCCCCCAGCAAAATCGCTTTATCATCATCCCAGGCCGCATTAATCGTCGGATGACCGCGCCGAACCGAGGAATCATCAATGGCATCGTCATGAACAAGAGTCGCGGTATGCAAAAGCTCTACCGCCGTAGCCATCGGCATTAAGACATCGAGATTGTAACGATAAAATTTACCGGACAGCAGAACTAACGCCGGACGAATTCGTTTGCCGGTATCATTCAGACTATGTTCCAGCATTTCAGCCTGCGGGATATAGCTGACCCGGGTAACCGATTGCAACCATTCCCCGACCGTATCCAGGTCATTTTGGACAGGGGCGTAGATTCTTTCCAACGACAATTTTTCAGACATAGTATTAAAGGCTCGGCTGGCCGATGCGGGCTGTTTCTTCTTCGATGATTTTATCTTCGAGTTTAAGGAATAAAGGCTTCGGCATCACCATCTTTTGTCCGGGGGAAGGCATCCGCAATTTCCAGCCGTCAGATTCTATTTTATCATCGAAACCGATATATTCACTTAGTTTTACAGAGGTAAACGGGAGGAACGGATAAAACATCGTCCGTAATGCGGAAAGCACCACGACAACAACGTAGAGCGAAGTGCCTGCCGCCTGTTTATCCTGCTTAATCATTTTCCAGGGGGATTTTTCATCCAGATAGCGGTTGGCTTCCTGAGCCAGCGTCATCGCGGACCAGATAGCCTCTTTAAAATGACATGCGGTAAGTAATTCGTCCATCTTCCGGAAAGTATCATCGACCTTCTTTAACAAATCCTGACTTTTAGAATCGAATTCTCCCGGAGTGGGAACGGTGCCGTCATAGTTTTTGTAAACAAAGGTCAGCACCCGGTTAGCCAGATTACCATAAGTCGCCACTAATTCGTCGTTATTCCGCCTTACATATTCACGCCAGGAAAAATCAGTATCTCCGGATTCCGGCATGTTAGCGGTTAGAATATAACGGAGAGGGTCGGGGTCGTAACGGGATAAATAGTCGGGTGCCCAGACCGCCCAGTTACGGCTGGTCGATACTTTTTTACCCTCAATGGTTAAAAACTCATTAGACGGAACGTCATAGGGCAAGTTTAATCCTTCGTCATAACCCAGCAAAATCGCCGGCCAGATAAGCGTGTGGAAGGGTATATTATCTTTACCGATAAAATAGTATGATTTTGTGCCTTCCTGCCAGAACGGCTGCCATTTTGCAGCGTCGCCCTGTTTCACTGCCCACTCTTTGCTCGCCGAAAGATAGCCGATAACCGCCTCGAACCAGACGTAAAGGCGTTTGCCTTCATATCCGGGCAGCGGCAGCGGGACGCCCCATTCAATATCCCGGGAAATAGCCCGGTCTTTTAAACCTTCATTGAGATAACGCTGCGTGGCATTAACGACATTGGGCCGCCAGTGCTTCTGCCGGCTTACCCATTCCTGCAGTTTATCCTGAAAAGCGCTCAGTTTGAGAAAGAAATGTTCGGACTGTTTGAATTCAGGTTCACCGCCGCATAAACGGCAATGGGGTTTGATAAGCTCCCAGGGGTTAAGCGGGCGGCCGCAGCTGTCACACTGGTCGCCGCGGGCCGGTTCGAAGCCGCAATGGGGACACTTGCCTTCAATATAACGGTCGGGTAAATAACGGTCACATTTGGCACAATACGGCTGCATCATACTGTCTTTGTAGATGTAACCGTTTTGTAACAACTTTAAAAATATATCCTGGGCTACTTCGGCGTGGTTCTGTGTTTCCGTGGAAGTAAAAAGGTCGAAGGAAATGCCCAGCTTTTCCCACACACCCAGAAAAATATGATGATAATAACCTGCCAGTTCTTTCGGCGTCTTGTGTTCCTGTTCTGCCTTGATTGTAATGGGCGTACCGTGTTCGTCAGAACCGGATACCATCAGTACCTCATTACCTTTCATACGGTGGAAGCGGGCAAAAATGTCCGCCGGTAGAATCGAACCGGCAATCTGGCCCAAATGAGACGGACCGCTGGCATAGGGCCAGGCGACTCCGACATAAATTTTTTCCGGCATTTATCCATATCTCCGATTGTTAAAATTACTTATTACTTTAACATAAATTACGATGCGAAGGCTAATAAAAAAGTACTAACATACTACCGTAAACTAAATACTAAAAGGTGTTTGTATATTACTGCGATTGACAACTATTCTATAATATGGTTATATCAAATCAATAATAATACTAAGCCGAGAGAAATATATGAATAAAATACTGAAAAAGTTAGTTAAGGTTTCCTTTTCGATAGTCATTTCCATATCGTTATTATTATCGCTAGCCCTGCCGGCTCTGGCCGCAACTCCTCTCGCCATTACGACAGAGGACGCTACGGCGATAATGGTAGATTCAGCCATTCTGGGCGGGAATCTCACTTCTCTCGGTTCAAACAGTTCCGTTAATGTGTTTTTCGAATACGGGACAACGGATAACTACGGCAACAGTACCTCTGCCATTACCACTTCGAGTACCGGACCATATACTATCAAACTATACGGTATCAGTCCCGGCGTTACCTACCACTTTCGTGCCAGGGTAGATGCCGGAATCAATGGCTACGCAGTGGGTGAAGATAAGGTTTTTACCACGGGAACCAGACAGGCCACAATTTCTACTTCATCGGTTACGAATATCATCGGTAACGGAGCGACATTTAACGCTTATGT
>CAZJQF010000061.1:0-5905 GCA_964547925.1 uncultured Dehalococcoidales bacterium | reverse complement strand
ACGAACACTACAGCCATACTGGTCGGAAATGTTAATTCCACAGGAACAGCTTCCTCTGTTACCGTTTCTTTTGAGTACGGCACAACAACCGATTACGGTACATCATCCTCGACTCAAAGCAAATCTACCTCGGGGTATAACGGCGGGTTTACCATTGAACTTAAAGACCTTACCCCGGGCACGACATATCACTACAGGGCGAAGGCTGACGGGGGCATTAACGGGGTTGCTTTTGGCGAAGATTATACCTTCAAGACTACAGGAGTAATGCCGCCTACTCCGCCAACGGTCGAGACAATTAATGTTAGCGGTATTGCGACGGGCTCAGTCACTTTAAACGGCAGTCTATTATTAATGGGCACGGCTACAGAAGTCGATGTATATTTTGAATACGGCACCGATACGACTTACGGCACGGCGACTACCGCCGAGTCGTTAACGAAAACCCGCGAATTCAGCTGTGAGATTAGAGACCTCATTCCCGGTACGGTTTATCATTTCAGGGCCAGGGCTAACGGCTTTTCCAGCGGTATGGCCTCGGGTTCCGATTTTGCTTTCACAACGGCGGCGATACCGCCAACCGTATCCACTACCGGAGCCTCATCAATCGGAATTAACGCAGCAACTCTAAACGGTTTTTTGAATTCTATGGGTACGTCAAAATCAATTCGAGTATCGTTCGAATATGGAACAACCGATGATTACGGAATAGCCACCGTCAGTAAAACTTTAAGTGAAAGCGGGACTTTTTCCATCAGCCTGCCGGGGTTAAAAGCGAATACCGAATATCACTTCAGGGCATTAGCCGATGACGGTGTCAGTGATATCGTAACCGGAGACGACATGACATTTACCACCACGGGACCGGCTAAAATAGCCGTCGTCCCGGATAGTGCCTTAACGATAGAGCCGTTGGAAACAGTTTTAGGCGGAGAGATTAATATCAGTGTACCGTTCGGAAACAACGGCGGTGCGGAAGGAACATCGACGGTCACCCTAAAAATTAACGGCCTCATCGAAAATACTCAGGAAGTAACGATACCGTCCGGAGCGACACAAATCGTTAATTTTACCTTAACAAAAAATATCCCCGGAACGTATCAGGTTGATATTAACGGCGTGACCGGTTCTTTCGTGGTTAAATCAAATACGGCTACGACCACCAATACAACCGGTCCGATTCCGACAACATCGACTCCAACGAAATCGACAAGTATGGTGATGATACTGGCAATCGGGGCCGGGGCAGCTATCGTAATCGGATTACTGATTTATCTTCTTATGAGGAGAAGAGCCTAAACTCAACCATATTTGATAGAGTTTTTTGCGCGGCAACCCGGTCGATTCCGCCAGTTCCGCAATGGCTTCTCGGGCCGTTTTACCATTGCGGCGCATTTCTTCCAGATTCCGGTTAATATCATCGTATAATACCGGCTTTGCTGCCTGGTGTTTTCCTTCGATCACCAGTGCAAACTCACCGCGGGGTCCGGTAAAATGCTCAATAGCCTTACTGACCGTCCCGCGAAAAACCTCTTCGTGTATCTTGGTCATTTCGCGGCAGACGGCAATCTTCCGGTCACCTAAAATGTTAAGGATATCTGTCAAAGCCTCTTTCATCCGGTGGGGCGTTTCCAGAATAACCAGCGTTGATTGCTCCTCAGCCACCGATTGTAAGAAATGCTTTCTGTCTCCGGCTTTATGCGGTAAAAAACCAAGATAAGTAAAACGGTCTGTCGGTAAACCGGAAGCCACCAGCGATGCCACTACGATTGACGGCCCGGGAACAGGCACAACATTTATACCGCGTTCGACGGCAGCAACTATCAAATCGTATCCGGGGTCATTCAAGCCGGGAGTACCCGCTTCGGATACCAGAGCCACATCTTTTTCCTGAAGTGCCTGCAGAATGTAGTCCAGCTTGGCCGGTTTGCTGTGCTCATAATAGCTGGTCATCGGGGTCTTTATGCCGTAAGCATTAAGTAAACGGACGGTCTTGCGGGTATCTTCCGCAGCTATCAAAGATACTTCCTTCAATATGCGGACTGCCCGTAATGTAATATCTTCCAGATTACCTATCGGCGTCGCGACGATATATAAAATCCCCATCAATAAACCTTCAAACGCATTATATTCCATCAATGAGCGGGTGTCCAAGGTCAGAAAATAATTTAACCGATTCCGTCACTATGTTATGATTTAATTTATGAAAGAAAAGCTGAAACACTTCCTGAGAAAACGGCGGGCAAGGTATATTAAAGATATCAGACGACTATCCTCAGCAGTAGTATTACCCTTATTTTATAAAAATGACGCATGGCACATTCTCTTCATAAAGCGAACGGATACCGTCGAGCATCACAAAGGGCAGATCTCTTTTCCCGGCGGCAGGCGGGAAACCGAAGATAAGACGCTCAAGGATACCGCTTTACGGGAGTGTTATGAAGAAATAGGCACGCCGCCGGAAGACATCGAAATTCTGGGGAAACTCGATGACGGCACTACTTTGAGCTCGAACTATATCGTTTCTCCGTATGTAGGACTGCTACCTTACCCTTACGAATTCAAACCGGATGCCAGAGAAATCGCTTATATCTTCGATGTTCCTATTTCAAAGCTGCTGTCCGCAAGCAGTTTCAAGATGGAGGAACGTTATCTAGAAGGACGACAGGTTAAATCGTATTTTTTCGATACCGGGCGTGAGATAATCTGGGGAGCAACGGCACGGATATTAAAACAGTTCCTGGAAATCTGGAAAACACTGGAGAAAGAAGTCCGGAAGCCAAACAATAGTTAACATTTTTTTGTCAACTATTGTGTTATATTTTTATGACTTTTCATTACTATATATTGACATATCGGCTGAAATCCGGATATAATTTAAACATACAACAGTTTATCAGAGATTAAGATGGCTAATAAAGATTATTACCGGATATTAGGTGTAGGCAAGGAAGCTACGGAGGCGGAAATCAAACAGGCCTACCGTAAGCTGGCACGCCAATATCATCCTGATGTTAACCCCGGTAATAAGGGTTCCGAATCCAAGTTTAAAGAGATTAACGAGGCTTACGAAGTATTATCCGACACTGAAAAACGGAAGAAGTACGACCAGTACGGCGAACAATGGCAACACGCCGACCAATTCACCCGTGCCCGTTCCCAACAATCGCCGGAGTGGGAGTTTTCTCCCGGCGGCAGTACCGGCTTCCAGTATGAAGGCTCGAATGATATATTAGAAGAGCTTTTCCGTGAGTTCGGCCGCGGCTCCCGCCAGAGGACAACTCGTCCGAGAGCCGGCAACGATATCGAATATCCGGTGCAGGTTACTTTAGAAGAAGCTTATCAGGGTGTCTCCCGCCTGTTGAATTTACAGACTGAGGAAGCCTGCAGCGGCTGCGGCGGTACCGGCAGAATCCAGAATTTACCCTGCTCCGTCTGCCGCGGCTCCGGTAAAGTTGCCAAAGAGAAACGAATCGAGATTAAAATTCCGGCGGGAGTCGATAACGGTTCCCGGGTACGGTTCGCCGGACAGGGCGGAGCGGGTTACCGCGGCGGCCCGAACGGCGATCTTTATCTGGTCGTCTCGGTCTCTCCCCATCCAGCCTTCGAGAGGCAGGGAAATGATCTGCTATTGGCCATCGACGTTCCGTTAACCACGGCCATTCTGGGCGGGGAAATCCAGGTGCCTACCTTAAAGGGGAAAGTTATGCTGAAAATCCCTGCTGAAACACAGAACGGGCGGATATTCAATCTTTCGGGTAAGGGAATGCCTCATCTCGGAAGGAATATCTTCGGCAATTTGCTGGTTAAAGTAAATGTATTGTTGCCCACCAGACTGACGCGGGAAGAAAAAGACCTTTTTGAAAAATTCCGGGAGATACATAAGAGTTAGCCGTTATGAGTCCAAGAGATAAAACGGTCAGACAACCTGAAGAAGAACCACGCTATGTTATCAGCGTGGCCGCCAGAATTCTAAATACGCCGGTTCATACCTTGCGTTATTATGAAAGAATCGGCATAATAGAACCATTCCGGTCGGCGGGTAATATCCGTTTGTACTCTGATAACGATATCGTAAGAGTACGGCGGGTGAAAAGCCTTATCGAAGAGCTAGGCGTGAATCTGGCCGGAGTGGAAGTCATTATGCATATGGTCGAGAGAATTAATGACCTGCAACAACAGGTTGAAGTTCTGGAAAAATTGGTTAACAAACCTGATAGATAGGATAATTACTTGGCAGACATCGAAATTTATCTAAAAGAAAAGCTCCATCCGCTTTACCGCGTCTGGTACGGAGCCTGGGTTTACTGGTGGCCATTGTGGCGAACCTATATCAGCGGCCCTAAAATTTTAAAAAAATGGACCGAACATAATCTCGTGAAGGAAGGCCAATATTTCCTCGATTTCGGCTGCGGTACGGGCGATTTTACTGTGCCCGCCGCCCGGATTGTCGGTAATAAAGGTAAGGTAATCGCTCTTGATTGTAACCCGAAACAGCTGGAAATCGTGACGAAAAAAACCCGCAAAGCAGGACTAACAAACGTCGATACTATTCTTTCCGAACGGCAAGCCCATCTGACTGATGAATCGGTTGATATTATCTGGATGTGTGATGTCCTGCACGAAATAAGGGCCAAGCGAGAGGTGCTGGAAGAAGCTTACCGACTGCTTAAAAAGCGGGGTACGTTAATCATATACGATAGTCTGAAAGAGAAATTGATTAAATATACCTCGGGTTTGTTTTCTCTGGAAAAACAGGATGGAAAATTATTAAAGTTTATTAAGTAAAGGCCTTAATTATGTCCGATAACAACATAAGTCAAAAACAGGAAACCGAGACCTGTCCTGTTCCGGTAAAAAAACCGGTACCCAAGCGTGAAATTGCCATCGGTGTTATTGCCATAGTATTTACGGTTGGATTCTGCATCGCAGCCTTCTACTATAAAGATTTTATTATAAATACCGCTGCCAAATTAGGCGTCAGCCTGGTAGGTATTCTTGTCGTTTCATTTTTAGCCGGCAGCGTACTCAGTTTTACGGCAGTCCCCGTACCGTATTGGATTCTCGTATTTTACCTGCCTATCCAACTAAAAGGTGACTGGGGTATACTTGCCCCTGTTGCCGTCGGTTTTATTTCGGCATTGGGCGCAACCCTGGGACATATGCCCACGTTTATGATCGGCTACGGCGGGCGCAGCTTACCCACTAAATTATCCGAGCGGTTCAGCAAAAACTGGTACGGCCGGTGGTACCGGAAAATAATGGGGTGGTCAGAAAAACACGGCTCGGTTGCCGTTTTTCTTACCTCAGCTGTTTTTAACCCGATTCACCTGCCCATGACAGTCGCTTTCGGAACTTTACATTATCCGCCGCTTAAATTTTTCCTGTACTCGTTCCTGGGGAACTCGGTAAAAAGTCTCTTCTTAGCCTTTTGTGGATATGCCGGATTAAGCTGGATACTCAGGTTTTTTGGCATAGAAGTTTAAGGAGATATTCAATTGTCCATACCTTTAATTATAGTAATCGTTATTATTGTCGGCGTTATCGGCTGGCAATTAGCCGTCTGGATATCGGAAATCCGTTATAAGAACAGACAATGCAGGGCGGCGGTTGCCTGCGGCCGAAAAAGGAACAAACCGATGCTTGTAGCCGGCGGGCCATGGGGAGGGCATTCCTTACGGAGACGGTTTAAGATGCCGGCACACAAAGAGGGCGATGTCAGTATCGATATCCGGGCCAGCGCCGTTCTCGGCTGGCCGAACGGCGTGGTTGCCGATGTAACTTACTTACCTTTCCCGGATAAAACCTTCGGCTCCGCCTTTGCCAGTCATTTACTGGAGCATTTACCGGATACGGCATCCGCAAAAAAGGCTTTGGCCGAACTTAGCCGCGTCGCCGATGAAGT
>CAZJQF010000060.1:10210-11266 GCA_964547925.1 uncultured Dehalococcoidales bacterium | reverse complement strand
AGCACTACAGAAAAATAAATGCAAAGATTGAAAACATCTATATTTATATCGAGGGGATGCCCGTTCAATTCTTACCCAATATTAGTTCATTGCACCATGAAGCTATACAGAAAGCTCCTATAATTCAATTCGAAGGAGTTGCCAGTAAATTTGTTAGTGTAGAATATTTAATTGCTCTGCTCTTGACAGCATATAGGCCTAAGGATAGAATTAGGGTAGAAAGTCTATTGAAGCAAGCTGATAAGAAGATACTAGAAGATATTCTCTGGAGATTCGGTGATGGCCAACTATATAAAAGATACACAGAAATATTGGCAGGAAAGAACACAACATAGAGTTGCTTTGGATAGAAAGAGAGATGGAGCGTCTTCCCTTGAAAAAAGGAAAATGGAAGAACGTATAAGTTCTGATGTGCGATTTATGAGAACGGGGAAAATAATTTCTACCAAGGAAACCTTGTAGGCTAGGTTCATCCTAGCGTAACCCACCACTAATTCGTAAAAATAAGCTTGCGGTAGCCACCTCTAACTACAAATAATTCTCCACGAAGCTGGTTATCAATTCTTCGCCGCGTTTTACCCTGTCTATCAAATCTGCTTCCAGCGTCGATTTATCTTTCATCCCGCTCATCGCGAGTCTCAAGCTGCGCCAGTAGTCGTAAAGGTGCTCCATACCGGTCGCTTTCCACATATCCTGGTAGCGGGCCAGCTTAGCCTCGCTGACATCCCCCGCCCGGATGCTGTCCACCGCCACCTCCGCCGCAAAACGTCCGGTCAGAATCGCCGGCTGTATGCCGTTGAAGCCCGCCGCGCTCCCGATTAACATCAGGCCGTCTTTATACGTCTTCGGCAGCGGTTTCCCGACATTCTCCCTGGAAGGCCCGGTGCCCCACATTCTTACCGGGTAAGAGTTTTTAATCTTATACGAGAACGGATAGTTCCCGTTCTTTATTTTATTAAACAGTTCTAAATCCCGCGAGTCCGTAATGCATGAATGGGCGTCTATCGGCTCGAAGAAAAAGCACCCGGCCGTCGTCTCGAATTCGCTGTACCACCA
>CAZJQF010000060.1:3955-10110 GCA_964547925.1 uncultured Dehalococcoidales bacterium | reverse complement strand
TGTAACTGATTTTGATGAAATTACGGCAAATGTAGCCCGGTTATTCGGTATAAGCCTTTTCGAACTGGCTGTTGTACAGGGAAGCGTAGAAGCCGTTAGCTTCCAACAGGTCCTGATGCTTGCCCTGTTCCACGATATCCCCGTCTTTCATCACCAGAATAATATCGGCGTTACGGATAGTAGATAAGCGGTGCGCAATAACGAAGCTCGTGCGCCCTTTCATTAAATCATCCATCGCTTTTTGAATCAGGACTTCCGTCCTAGTATCTACCGAACTGGTCGCTTCGTCCAGTATCAGCATCTTCGGATTGGCCAAAAAGGCCCGGGCAATCGTTAAAAGCTGCTTCTGCCCCTGGGAGACGTTGCTGGTCTCCTCGTTCATCTCATTACCATATCCCTGCGGCAGCGTCTTGACGAAGTGGTCCACGTAAGCCATCTTCGCCGCCGCTATCACTTCCTCATCGGTGGCATCGAGCTTACCGTACCTGATGTTCTCGCGGATAGTCCCGTTAAACAACCAGGTATCCTGTAAGACCATACCGAACATACTGCGCAGGTCTTTTCGCTCGAATTTTTTGATTTCCGTACCGTCGATTAATATCGAACCGTTATCGATGTCATAAAAACGCATCAGGAGTTTTACCATCGTCGTTTTACCGGCGCCGGTAGGTCCTACAATAGCCACTTTCTTCCCCGGCTGAATGTCCGCGGAAAAATCGTGAATTACGGGCTTTTCCGGGTCGTAACCGAAGCGGACGTGTTCGAACGTAACTCTCCCCGTAATATTTTCCGGCTTAACTGCGTTCATCGGGTCGGGAACTTCCTCTTCTTCATTCAGGAAAGTAAAGACCCGCTCGGCGGCGGCCATCGTGGATTGTAACACATTACCGATAGTAGCTATCTGGGCGATGGGTTGCGTAAACGCTCTGACGTACTGGATGAACGCCAGAATATCACCCACGCCGATTCTCCCGAGTACCGCCAGATAACCGCCGAGGATGCTCACCCCGACATAGGCCAGGTTGCCCACAAAGTTCATTAACGGCATCATCAGACCGGAGAGGAACTGGGACTTCCAGTATGCTCCGTATAGTTCATTGTTTAACGAATCGAACTTGCTGATAGATTTTTGTTCGCCGTTAAAGGCTTTCATGACGGAATGTCCGCCGTACATTTCCTCGACGTGCCCGTTAACGTGCCCCAGATAATCCTGCTGTTTCTTATAGTATTTCTGGGAGGCCTTGATGACTACCATAATCAGTACGGCGGCAATGGGCAAAATTACCAGCGTTACCACCGTCATCAGCCAGCTGATAGTCAGCATCATGACTATTACGCCGATAACCATGGTTACCGATGTAATAATCTGAGTCAGGCTCTGGTTTAGAGTCATGTTTATGGTGTCGATATCATTCGAAACAAAGCTCTGGACTTCGCCGTAGGTCTTTTTATCGAAATATTTAAACGGCAGTCTTTTGATTTTTTCTGCCACGTTCTTCCGTAAGTTATAAGTCACTCTATTGGCGACACCCGCCATAATGTAGCCCTGCACGTAGCTGAAGACCGCACTGAATACATATAAGCCGATTAAAAGCAGCGCGATTTGGCCGATATAAGCAAAATCGATCGCCGCACCGGGTACGTGCATCGCTTTCGCCACAACGCCTTCGAAGAGCTTCGTGGTAATATTGCCTAACAGCTTGGGGCCGATTATGCCGAATGCGGTACTGGCGACGGCGAAGATAATAACGATAATAATCGAAACCCGGTAAGGCTTGAGATAGTTTAAAAACGTTCCCAGCGTCTTACGGAAATTACGGGGTTTCTCAACCAACATCGCGCCGCCGTGACCACCCCCGCCCATAGGGCCGCCCCGTCTGGGTTGGCGTCCCGGAAGAGGTCCCTGTCTCATAAGGTCAACTCCTCCTGAGATAATTGCGATTGAGCTATCTCACGGTACACTTCACAGCTTTGCACCAGATCTTTATGTGTCCCCACTCCGGCAATTACTCCGTCATCCATCACCACAATTTTTTCCGCGTTCATAATCGTGCTGACCCGCTGCGTGACAATGATAACGGTCGCCTCGGCAGTCTCTTTTTTCAACGACCTCCGCAGGGCCGCATCCGTCTTAAAATCCAGTGCGGAAAGACTGTCATCGAAGATATATATTTCCGGTTTTTTCGCCAGTGCCCGGGCGATAGCCAGACGCTGTTTCTGCCCGCCGGAAAGGTTCGTGCCCCCCTGGGCCACGGACATCTCGAATTTCTTTTCGTCCGCGCGGATAAACTCCATTGCCTGGGAAATTTCGGCATATCTGGTTATGTCGGATTCGGAAGCGTTTTCATCGGCATACCTGATGTTGCTCTCGACAGTCCCGGAGAATAATACCGCTTTCTGTGAGGCAAACCCGATTTTCTCTCTCAGGTCGCTCTGCGTAACGTTCCGGACATCGACACCGTCTACGAGTATCTGCCCCGCGGTTACATCATAAAAACGCGGAATCAGGTTAATCAGCGTCGTTTTCCCGCTGCCGGTGCTCCCGATAATGGCGGTAGTCTGACCCGGATTGGCGGTAAACGTAATATTCTCTAAAACGTTATCTTGAGCCCCGGGATACCGGAAGGAAACGTTTTTAAATTCGACCAGCCCCTTCGTAATATTCTGAAATTTCTCGGGTTTCTTGGGATCGTTGATAACAGGATCGGTTTCCAGTACCTGATTAATGCGGCCGGCCGAAACGGAGGCCCGGGGGAACATGATAAACATCATCGTCACCATCAGGAAGGCAAAGATGATGAGCATGGCATATTGCATGAATGCCATGATACTTCCGATTTGCGTATTCCCCAGATCGACCTGAGAAGCCCCTATCCAGATAATAAGGAGCATAATACCGTTCATCACGAGCATCATGATAGGCATCATAATTGCCATGAGACGGTTGATAAATAGATTTACCCGGGTTAAGTCTGTGTTGGCGACGTCGAATTTATTCTCTTCATGGCTAAGGTTATTAAATGCACGTACAACCATCAAGCCGGAAAGAAATTCACGGGTAACCAGATTTAGTTTATCCACGAGGTTCTGTATCATCCGGAACTTCGGCAAAGCAATAGAGAAGGTAATTAACATTATTACCACCATCGCCGCCACGGCAACCCCGATAATCCATAACATCGAGCTGTCGGTAGCCATCACTTTGAAAACACCGCCGACGCCGATTATCGGGGCATAGAAGACTAAACGGAAAACCATAATCATGACAAACTGAATCTGGGTTATATCATTCGTCGAACGTGTAATCAGGGAAGCGGTCGAAAACTTATCGAATTCCGTGTTTGAAAAATTCTCTATCCTGACAAATAGCTTCCGGCGGAGGTCGCGTCCCAGCCCGGAACCAACCTTCGACGATAAATAGACGACTACGATAGCCGCACCGATACTGGCTAATGTCAGTAACAGCATCAATAAGCCGACCCTGACCATATACATCGTCTGTATATGCAGCACATCCATGCCGATAGCCTTGTATTCATCGGCGATATAGGTAATGGCATACTGAGTCAACATGCTGGAAGGCAAATCGGTCAGCTTGCTGTTAATCATATCCCGGACGAAAACTAACTGGTCGGACGGAAGTTGTTCCAAAATTGTAAACGGGTCGGTGCCGGCCGGCACTTCAAGGGGCGTACCGGCAAAGATAGACGACCCGGCTGATTCGATAGTCGATACGACAGCTAAATACCGGCCGAAAATCCCCTCCAGCCGGCTGATTGTCTCCTCATCGGCAGTATTCAGTTCATAAACCGGTCCGTCCGCCAGAGCGGGATAAGTTGTGACATATTTTTCATAATCGGCCGCAGCAAGCGAGCTTTTTCCGAGAAGAGTGTAGGCCGCCGTAACCGTCGATTTCTCATCATCGGTCATAAAAAGGGTGGCTTTATCGAACTCTCCGGAGCGTATCGCTTGCGGCACGGGTTTTTCGATACCGTGCTGCTGAATACCGATATTGACGATATCTGCCATATAGCCGGGAAGAGCCAGGTCTGCCATTGCCTGCCCGAACAAAAGGACAAATATAATAATTATTTGAAATATATATGGTTTGAGGTGTTTGACTATTTTAAGCATAAGTATATTCTCTATTGAATGAGGAGATTCAAAAGACGATTAATCATTCCGAGCGATAGATTAAAACCTAGTAAAGAGGCTTATCCGGATAATGTTCGTCCCAGGCTTTGACAAAAGCAGCAAGCCCCACATGCAGATGCTCTAATTCCTCATCGTTTAAGTTGACAAGGAAACTCGATAAATTCTCACTCACGTATTTATCTAAACTGGCAATCAGCTTCTTTCCTTTATTTGTCGCTTTTAACAGCGTAATCCGCCGGTCTTCGGTGCTTTCCACCCGGTTGACCATGCCGCGTTCGATAAGACGGTCGATAACACCGGTTATATTTGCCGGAGTTACCCCGAGGGTATCCGATAGCTTCTTCGAATTAGCGTTATTAGTCCTGACAATGTAAAAAAGACTTTTTAACTGGACTGTCGTCAAACCTAAGGCCATCCAATCCCGCAGGCTGGATGTACGTATCCGTTCGCCGAATTGCTTTTCTAACTCGATAATTCTCGCTATTTTTTGCTGCTTAGCCGAGATTTTTTCTTTTGCATTAGCCACCATTAAAAGCCCCCGCTTCTATTTTTTAATTTTGTATAATATTTTAAGTGATATAAACTATATATGTCAAATATTTATCAAGACCACTGAACTATCACTTAATATTATCCGAACCCTCCTTCCGTTGAAGATTATCACGATATATCGTATAATATCGTGATATGTTTGTCAAGGAAATAAGGGTGTTTTTGTATTGTTACCGATATTTAACTTGCGTCACACTTTGAAAGCTGCAGTTACTTTCATTATTTCGGGGGCATCCGCTTCATCTGGGCGATACCTTCGGCGGCTTTAGCCGGAGATATTACGCTGCCTGTTTTGAACGAATCGCCTACCTGCTCGCCTGCTGTGGTATATTTACCCGCCAGTGAAAAGAAGAACAGTTTGGCTTTGGCGATATCCAGACGTCCGTCTTTCATAATCTCTTCGCTGACAAATGTCTCTTTTATCCGGCCGACTACCATCTGATGGCTGCCCAAGTTGATTATCTGGACCACTTCACAGGCGTGATTTACCACACACTGCTCTATCAACGGTGCCGTTTTCAGCTCGCCGTAGAATACCTTGAATTTGGTATCGGCAACCTTATCGGTTTTACTGCCGGAGACCAGTCCGCAATAGTCGGTCTCGGCTAAAATATCCACTGACGGAATATTAACCGAAAAGGTCATATTTTGATGAATACCCTTCAGTGAATAACGGTGGGGCTGCAGCGAAATGGAAATAGCCGGCGGATTACTTGCCGCCACCCCGACCCACGCCACCGTCGCAAAATCAGGCTTACCGTCCACAATTGCCCCTGCGAGCACCACCGGATGAGTGACCAATACCGGCGTCTGCCAGCCCGGCTCCAGTCTGACCTTTCCTTCCATCTTATTTACTCCTTTTTCCGCTTCGTTAATATTTCATTTTTCGTCACGATTTCGTCGATACGGCGGTGCATCTCTTCCAGAGTCGTATCGTTGGCTACGGCATAATCGGCATGAGTTTCCGCCTCGCCGATATGAAATATCTCTTCTTCGGTAGCTTCCTGTTTTAAAAACTGTTCGTAAGATTTCGGGTCGCGGCCCTCCGCCCGCTGTACCATCCGGTTAAAACGGACTTTCGGGTCGGTTACGTATACCCGGAATAAAACAAAATTTCCCCCGAAAATATTTTTTAAAATCGCCACATCATCCGCAGAACGGATGCCGGAAATTCCGGCCACCGGCCGGTTACTTGTTTTTAATTTATCGGCCACCATCTTCACAAAACAGCCTTTACCCCGTTCCGCAAAATAACGTTCGGAGATTTTCCCCAGGTTTTCCCGGGTCGGGGCGATTCCTTCTTCGGCGGCAATGCCCCGCACTATATCGCCGGTGGAAAGAAAAGGCATATCATAAGCCGATTTTAAATACTTCAGGACTTCATCCTTACCCGAACCGTTCCGCCCGACCGCACCGATTACTATCATTCTTATCCCCGTCTTCTAGTA
>CAZJQF010000060.1:0-3855 GCA_964547925.1 uncultured Dehalococcoidales bacterium | reverse complement strand
ATTTTTGATATTTGATTTATTATTTAGACCGGTACCCTGATTGTGATCTGCGTCCCTTTGTTAACTTCGGACTTAATGTTGACACTCCCTCCGAGTAAACGTGCCCTTTCTTCCATACCCACCAGACCTAATCGGCCTTCTCTCGGAAGTTCTCCGACCTCTCCGGCAAGCTGAAATCCCTTGCCGTTATCGATGACCGAAATGCTGATATTTTCCGGAGTGAAAGCAATACTTACGTCTACTTCTGTGGCAGAGGCGTGTTTTTCTACATTACGCAGCGCTTCCTGAACAATACGGAAAATGGCCAGTTCGACATGGGGCGCCAGACGCCGCTCCGTTCCCATAATCGCTAATTTTGTGGCGACATGCGTACGCAGTTCCATATCCCCGGCCAGCCAGCGCAAGGTCGCCATCAGACCCAGGTCGTCCAGCATCGGCGGACGCAGGTCCTGGCTGAAACGGCGGACGCCCTGTAAGGCGTTCCTGATATGCTCCCCTAATCCTTTTAAGAACGCCGCTGTTTCCGGCGGGATTCCTGAATTGCTTCTTAAGAAATTATCTACCTGCCTGGTGAGCACGTATAAGGCCTGGGCGGTATCATCGTGAAGATCCCGGGCAATACGGTTTCTTTCTTCTTCCTGAGTTCGGGTTATCTGCTGCACGTAGTGCCGTAAATTATCCTGCATCCGTCTCTCTTTGGTAACATCACGGGCGACATGCTCGAAAACCGGCGGTTCATCCGTATGCTTTACCAGACTGGTGGAAACCATCAGGATGACTTCCGATTTATCCTTCCGGGTTAATTTTTGCTCGTAAGGCTGCTGCAGCGGAAGGTCCGCCAGTAAGATCCGCCGTACTTTCCGGGCGGTCTCCAATCCTTCGGCATCCAGAAACTTGCGGATATCGGAGCCTATCATCGAGTCCACGGTATCACCCATCAGTTCCACCGCCGCCCGGTTAGCTACGGTTACCCGTCCGGATAAGTCGTTAGCCCAGATTGCATCGGAAGCCCGTTCGAAAAGCCGGCGGTATTTCCCTTCTGATTTGGTCAATTCGTCCATCGTCCGGCGCTGAATATCATAAAGACGGGAATTTTCAATCGCTACGGCAATTTGTGTGCCTACCGCCATCATCAGTTCATTGTCATCCCGGGTAAAAACCCGGGGCCGCCGCATCGCGATACAAATAACCCCCCGGACCTTCTCCTGGTATATCATGGGCACGATTAACTGCCTCTGGATACGCATTTTACGGAATTCATCCGTGGCATCCCGGCCGGCTATCTTACCGTTTTCCGTTACTATCGGCCTGCCCGTCCGGGCGACTTCACCGTAAACACCCTCGCCGGTCTTAAAATGACTGATTGCCGCCGTAAATTCTTCGGAAACACCTTCATAGGCAACAAGTTGCAGCTCTTCGTTATTCTCATCTGCTACATACAGGAGTGTTATTTCGCAAGACATCAGTTCGCTGACCAGACGGATGGCTTTCAGGAATACCCCTTCCATGTCCAGCGATTTATATAGCGTCGAGGAAATTGAATTTAATATGCTCAAACGCTTTTCGCTGACGGTCAGCGCATCGAGGTTGACTTGCAAAATATTCCGCGTTATTTCCAGTTCTTTAGCCAGTTTATCCGCCCGGGCAGCCTCCCGGCTCCTCAGCCATAACAGGAAACAAACCAAAAGACTGACGATAACGATAATCAGGAGTTCCAGTATCGAGTCCAATTTAGCAGGAGAAATGAATATTATCCGCGGGAGACTGACCAGTAAGGCTGCCGCCGTAACTGCAATACCGGCCCGTATTCCGAAAATCCAATTGGCATATAGAATAGGGATTATTAATAACAAGCGGTCAAAGCTGTGGCGAATCAATCCCCAATGAAAACTGGGAGATACTGTACCGGGCCACCCTATCAGTTCGACATATTGCAGCAGACTGACAATGATAAATATTATTATTACTGCCCAAAAATGAGGATTGCGTATCGTCTTCATAAAATAATATTCAGGGGAATTCTAAGGAATATCCTTCAGGTTAAACCAGCCGCGTTTCAATCCGTAAATAATGGCTTCGGAACGGGAACCGACGCCGAGTTTGTTGAATATGCCTCTCATATGTGCCTGAACGGTACGTAAACTTATCGCCAGCGTCTCGGCTATATCTTTATTGCTTTTACCGGAAACAGCGTGTTTCAGGACCTCCATCTCACGTTCGCTCAGACCTTCAACCGGAGCCTCAACCGATTTCGTCGTGGGCGTCTTACAGCGGTCGATAAGCTTTTTCATTACCGTGGGATGCAGCACCGGCTCGCCCATATAAACGGCCCGTATAGCTCCGATAAGCTCATCACCGGAAACATCCTTCATCAGATAACCGGCTGCCCCCATCTCCAGTAGGTTAAAGATATACTCGTCATAATCATATCCGGTAAGAACAAGAATCGTCGTCGAGGGGGCGATTTGTTTAATTTTTTTCGTGGCTTCGATGCCGTTCATGCGCGGCATGGCGACATCGATAATCACCAGGTCCGGTTTTAATTCGCTGACAAGCTGCACAGCTTCATAGCCGTTACTGGCCTCGCCGACTACTTCCATATCCGCCTCGTTTTCCAGAAGCTGGCGCGTCCCCTGGCGCAGTATGATATGGTCGTCCGCTAATACAATTCTTATTTTGCTCAAAACCGCAACTCCTTTTATTATTGTAGCATTTATATCTTAAACCATAAATAGCAAACGGGCGGATAATTCATCTCTTTTAATTAAAAAATTGTACTAAAGTATTAGGCATTTATGCTTAATACCCTGCGTTTTACGCAAATGACAATAATTATTTTACCTAATGAAAAAATGTCTCAAATTATGGTATTAACACTGATGTTTACACACTCATTTTTTGGTTCAATAGTTATGGATAGATAAAAAAGAACTCTCCAGGGAGGCACAATGATGAACCGAAAAATAGTCGAACAGGTGGAGGAAATTTTAAAAGGCTCGGTTACCGCGGAAGAACTGGCGGAAATCGAGAAGGTGGTGAGAGAGGCCAAAGGCAACGTCTTAATCGAAGACGACCTCGGTTTCTGGGAAGGAAAAGCGACTTGTTGGGAAATGTGCACCTGCCCGCAAACCCTGCGCCAGGAATGTCCCGCTTTCAAGAACCGCAACTTACCCTGCTGGGAAGTCGAAGGGACTTACTGCAAACTGGATGATTACGGCGCAACCGGCCGTGATACCAGTATCTGCAAGGTTTGCCGTGTTTATAAGAGATGGGGTAATAACAATCCGATTGAAATTAAATTATGCGGCCAGGGATTTAATCCCACCTTTGCTACTCAGACGGTTAAAGACGAGTCTCATTAACCGTCATGAAAACCCGTATCCAGCAACTCGAAGAAATTCTAAAAGGGGCTGCATCACAAGAAGACTTAACTGAAATCGAACGTTTAATCAACCTGGCAAAAGGCCGCGGCGTCGGGTACGGCGGTAAAGTCTTCAGTGATATCCAGAAGGTTATCGATGAAACCGGAGGAAAAGCAGGTGCCCTCATCCGCGTCCTCCAGCAAGCACAGGGGTTATTCGGTTATTTGCCGACACCCGTCATCGCCACTATTTCCCGCGATTTAAAAGTACCCCTCAGCGAAGTGTACGGTATCATCAGCTTCTATCATTTCTTCTCCATGAAACCGAAGGGGAAATACGTTATCCAGGTTTGTATGGGAACCAGCTGTTATGTTAAGGGCGGCGACCGGATACTGGAAGTCCTGAAGAAGGACTGGAACCTCGATGCCGGCGGCATTACTCAAGACGGTCGGTTTTCCTTAGAAATTGTCCGGTGTCTGGGAGCCTGCGGGCT
>CAZJQF010000059.1:0-11302 GCA_964547925.1 uncultured Dehalococcoidales bacterium | reverse complement strand
TTCAGGGCATACTGGTCGGTCATGCCGGAAACATAATCGACCACCCGCCGGGCAGTCTCGTCCGGATATGAACGGAGTTCTATCGGCATTTCGTCTTCATGTTTAATGAAATATTTATACAAAAAAGTAACGGCTGCTTTAGCCTGCTTGACCTCCGCTTTAGTAGTTGCGGAATGATAAATGTTGGCGAAAAGGAAGTCCCGCATTTCTCTGGCCGCTTTTAAAACCGCCGGGCTCATCCCGATTTTTACCCGTCCCCTGCCCTTGCCGCTGACGCCCCACGAATATGCCACGATATCACTGACCATCGTATTGATTCTTGCGGAATGAGAATACCCTAATACGTCTGAAGCCGAAGCCGGCAGGTCTTTCTCTGTAATCATACCCGCCCGTATCGCATCACCGATATCGTGATTAATGTAGGCTACCATATCCGCAATCTTGCAGATTTCCCCTTCAAAGGTGCCGACTTTACCCCAGTCCTTCCCGAATAGCTCTTCCACGCCGGTCTTAGAATGGTTGAGAATACCATCTTTTACTTCCCGGGTCAGGTTAAGCCCCTGCCCGTTCTTTTCCAGCTTTTCAACGACCCGCAGACTCTGTTCGTTATGGTGAAAACCGCCCGGATAAAGCTCATTAAGGACCCCTTCTCCGATATGTCCGAAAGGCGTATGCCCCAAATCGTGTCCGAGGGAAATAGCTTCCGTAAGGTCTTCATTAAGATTCAGAGCCCGGGCAATCGTCCGGGCGATTTGAGACACTTCCAGAGTGTGGGTCAGACGGGTGACAAAATGGTCGCCGGAAGGCATAATAAAAACCTGTGTTTTATGCTTCAGACGGCGGAAGGCCTTGCAGTGAATTATCCGGTCGCGGTCGCGCTGAAAAGCGGTCCGTATCGGGTCGGGTTCTTCCGGAACTTCCCGGCCTCCGGACAGGCGACTTTTTACCGCATAAGGCGATAAACTATCTTCTTTTTGTTCGGTAGTCTGGCGTATTTTCAGCCGCGCGATCACTTCTTCCCTAGACGAGCTTCGGCATCGGCGATTATTCCCCGGGTCGTGCCTATCATATCCGGGCTGACCGAGACCGAGGTAATACCCCATTCAACCAGCTTTTCGGTCAGTTCGGGATAAACGGAAGGTGCCTGACCGCAGATGGAAGAGGTTACTCCCATGCTTTTACTGACTTTGATGACCTTTTCCAGAGACATCGTCACGGCTTCGTTCCGTTCGTCAAAAACGGAGGCCAGCTTTTCGCTGTCACGGTCAACACCCAGGGTAAGCTGGGTCAGGTCATTGGATCCGATGGAAACACCATCGATACCCACACTAAGGAATTTATCGATTAGGATGACGTTGGAAGGAACTTCTACCATCATCCACAGTTTAAAATCGGGACCCCGTTTCAACCCTTCGGCTTCCATGAGTTCTTTGGTACGTTTTAATTCCGCCACGGTGCGGACGAAAGGCAGCATCACATTCAGATTTTTATAAGTCTCTCTGACCTTTTTAATCGCGTTTAATTCCAGCCTGAAGACTTCGATATCGGAAATATAACGCGAGGTACCGCGGTAACCGAGCATCGGATTCTCTTCTTCGCCTTCGTATTGAGAACCGCCTTTCAGTTCGCGGTATTCGTTAGTCTTGAAATCATTAGTGCGGTAGACTACCGGCCGGGGGTTAAAAGCCTTGGCGAAGGCTTCGATGCCGGCGGCTAGCTTATCCGTGAATTCCCGGCCGCGGCCCTGGCTTAACATATATTGCGGATGTTCGCCGATTTGGGCCACGATGAACTCCGCCCGCAGCAAACCGACGCCATCAACGTTGCGTGCGGCAACTTTCTCCGCCAGTTCCGGCTGGGCGAGGTTAACGTAAACGCGGGTTTTGGTTTTAATATTTTCTTTACCGGCTTCGGAAGACGCCGCCTGGATGGCGACTTTTCCGTTATACACTCTACCTTTGGAACCGTCAACGGTAATTACCTGACCATCTTTAAGCATCGCCATAGCTTTACCGGTACCGACGACGCAGGGAATACCGAGTTCACGGCTGACAATAGCGGCATGGGCTGTTCTGCCGCCGCGGTCGGTAACGATAGCCGCCGCTCTCTTCATCGCCGGGACAAAGTCCGGAGTAGTCATTTCCGCGACAAGAATATCGCCATCGAGGACTTTATCTATCTCGGAAGCATCCGATACGATTTTAACCGGACCGTTGGCAATACCGGGACTGGCCGGAGCACCGGATAATAATACCGGGGCGTTAATTTCCGTAACTACATCGACCCTTTCTTTGGTCGTGGTAACCGGTCGGGTCTGTACAATATATATTTTGCCGCTTTCTTTCGCCCATTCGATATCCTGCGGGAACTTGTAATGCTCTTCGAGACGGGCTCCGATTTTAGCTAACTCGACAATATCGGCGTCCGAAATTTTTTGTGCGGCCTGTTCGGCCGGGGTTAAGGGAATCTTAACGTTAATATCTTCGCCTTTACCCTCACCGCTCTTGATAAGTTTCCATTCCTGTTTGGCGATTTCTTTACTGACGATTTTATAATCGGCTTTGTTAACCAGATAGGTGTCCGGCGTAACATCACCGGAAACAATCATTTCACCCAAACCGAGAACGGCTTCGATGGTAATTTTGCTGCGGTCGTTGGAAATCGGCTCCAGTGTAAACATAACCCCGGCAACCTCGGATTGTACCATCCGCTGTACCGGGACGGCGATGCCTACTTTAAAGTGGTCGAATTTCTGCTGGACCCGGTAAAAAATAGCCCTGGCTTCGAACAGAGATGCCCAGCATTCCTGAACGGCATGGACGACATCATCGGCACCTATTACATTAAGGAAAGTGCGCTGCTGTCCGGCGAATGATGCCTCGGGGAGGTCTTCAGCCGTCGCGGAGGAACGTACCGCCACGAAACCTTCGCCCATCTTTTTATAAGAAGCTTTAATTTCTGTGGCTAATTCGGGGGGCATTTGCGCCCCGGAAATGATTTGCTTTACGCGGGCGGCAATGTCCTGGAGTTGTTTGCTGTCATTGGGGTTCAGTGGTAGTAATACCTTCCGGATTTCATCCATCAGGTTTGCTTTTTTCAAGAAATCAAAATAAGCAGTAGCAGTAACGATAAAACCGGGTGGTACGGGAATATTAGCCTGAGTCATTTCACCGAGATTAGCACCTTTGCCGCCTACGTAACCGACATCGGATTTACCAACCTCATTAAACCAAACTATAGCCTTCTGGCCCTCAAGCATCTACCAACCTCCTTAGAAATTTGCCGGGGGTCCCATGTTAATGACGCAACAACAATTATAGGAAATCGAGGCTTCCTTTAGCAAATCACGAGATTTAGTTCGTGATACTTCGTTTAATGCTAATTTCCGGTCGCTCTCCATAAGGAAAGAACCGGTTTTACCGACCTTTAAATCAGTTGACAGGGTATAAGGGGTGGGGTAGAATTATCTGGTCTGGGTTTTGAGGAGGAGTCGATATGATTGAGATGGCGATCGACAGCATTCGCGTTAGTTTGATGAACTACCAGAGGGTAGTAATACTAAAAGAAAAGGTAGCCGAGCGGTATTTACCTATTTGGATTGGCCCGTCGGAAGCAGATGCCATTGCGGTTAAATTACAGGGTGTTACCGTCCCCCGTCCCCTGACCCACGACCTGCTCGTTTCTGTTATCGAGTCTCTGGGGGCTTCCGTTAATTCCATTGTCGTCAGCGACCTGAAAAACGATACGTTTTTCGCTAAAATTATGCTCAACGTGGACGGTAATGTCGTAGAAATCGATTCCCGCCCGAGCGACGCTCTGGCTATCGCGGTCAGAAGCGAAGTGCCCATCTTCGCCGATGAATCGGTCATGGATAAAGCCGGCATCTACCTCGACCAGGAAACCGGCAAACCGACCGCCGAAACCGGTGAAACCAATATCGAAGGTAAAAAGATATCCGAGGAAGAAATGAAAAAGCTTTCCGCCTTCAAGGATTTCATTAACACACTTGACCTGGAAGATTTCAACAAGCGGAAATCTTAAATAACCTTAATATTAGTCAGTTAAAATAAGCCTCCGGTATGAACCGGAGGCTTATTTTTTAAACCCTTCAAATCACTAACCGTATTATCTAATACTTTTGTGCATATTTTACTAGGTTATTAGTCCGATATTGGCGTTTTTAACCGGTTTTCACTCATAATGTGTGCCTTTTTTTCTTGAAATAAGCACCGCTTTGGTGCTAAAATTCCTTTAATCGTAAATCCGGGACCAATTCACAAACCTTGAAATTATGAAGTAGTTTTGCTAACCTGCTTACATGAATAAGTGGGAACTGGCAGCCAGACTCGCCGGAATCGGGTTCTTTATCGGGGGTTCCATCGTACTGGGCATCTGGGGCGGTATCTGGCTCGATAAGACACTAAACACAAGCTTTTTTTGGATATTAGGGTTATTGCTGGGGATTATTGTCGCCGGCTGGGGGGTGTACCGGATGCTGCAACCCTTCCTGAACGGCAATAATGATAATAACCACCGTAACGGAAGAGATAGCTAGTGAAAAAAAAGGGATGTTTAGGCTGCTCCTTTCCTGTTGTTATCGCTATCGGCGTAGTATTAATTGCGCTCGTAATCGTCGGGTTCCTTGCCGGACCTATCGGTAAAGCTGTTCTGCCTTCTGTTCATGAATCTCTGCCCCACTGGATGATAGTCCCTCTGTCAGAGATTACTTTGCCGGCCCATCCTGTTTTCCATATCGGTTCTTTCGGTGTTACCAACAGTATCGTCGCCGGTTGGATAACCACCGTCGTCATCGTTTTGATATTTTTCTTTGCCACTCGCAAGTCGAAGCTTATCCCCGGTAAATTCCAGAACCTGGTCGAATGGTTCATCAACGGTATGCTGGACTTTTTCAAAAATGTCGGCGGTGAAGAAAACGCCCGGCGGTTCTTCCCCTTCGTCGGCAGTATTTTCCTGTTTGTCATGGTCAACGCATGGATGAACCTGATACCCGGTTTCGGCTGGGCGGTCCACGAAGGCGGTGAGCCGTTCTTACGCGGAGCTAATACAGATATCAACGTACCACTGGCATTAGCACTGTATTCCTTCGTCGGCGTAACCTACGTCGGCTTTAAATCACAAAAAGCGAAGTTTGTGGAACAATTTATCAATTTAAGACCATTAGGCAGAGGATTTAAACTCCTTTTTACCGGTAAAGTGAAATCGGGATTCGGCGGGATACTTAACGGGTTCGTCGCTGCTTTCGTAGGGTTCCTGGAGTTATTAAGCTACTTCATCCGTATCGTCAGCTTTACCTTCCGTCTCTTTGGTAATATGCTGGCCGGTGAAATCCTGATTTTGATGTTAACATTCCTTTTCCCCTACGTCGTCAGCGACATCGGTTACTTGCTGGAATTCCTGGTCGGTCTCATCCAGGCTTTGATATTCTCAAGCTTAACACTGGTATTCCTGACTATGGCCGCTACCCCGCCTGAAGAGGCGCACGGCCATTAAAAAAGTAAATTAAATAAAGGAGAACGATAAAATGGATGCTGAGGCAGCAAAATTATTAGCAACAGGTATTGCGGCAGGTCTGGGCATGATTGGGCCCGGTCTGGGCGTCGGTCTCATCGGTTTCGGTGCCATGCAGGCACTGGGACGCAACCCGGAAGCCAGAGGCCCGATTCAGACTAACATGATTCTTTCCATCGTGTTCGCCGAAGCGGTCGCTATCTATGGCTTAATCGTAGCCATTTTACTCATCTTCGTCGCCTAATGCCGGGCCGTGTCGGCCGTAGCCGGTCACCAGATTTTCCGGATAACCGGAAGGAGTATATGCTATGGAAGCAGAAGGTATTGCCGCATTAGGCATTAATTGGCCACAACTAATAGCTCAGATAATTAACTTCGGCATCGTCTTTGCCGTTCTGGCTTTTTGGGGTTTCCCGTGGCTCAATAAGAAGCTGAACGAGCGGGAAAAGAAAATTAAAGAAAGCCTGGAACAGGCCGAGCAGGTAAAAGCTCAGGCTGCCAGTGCCGAAGAAGAAGTGAAAAAGCAAATCGACGCCGGCCGTAAAGAAGGCCAGGAAATCGTTTCCCGTGCTGTGCGTTCCGGTGAAGAACTTGTCGCCAAAGCCCAGGATCAGGCGAAACAGGAAGGCGCCGCCTTACTCGCTAAAGCCAAAGCAGATATAGGCCGGGAACGCGACCAGGCTATTGTCGAGTTGAGACAGCAATTCGCCGACCTTACCATCACGGCGGCGGAAAAGGTAATCGATAAATCTCTGGATAAAGAAGCCCATAAACAGCTCATCGATAAGATACTTTCGGAAAGCCGGCCCAAACAGGGATAAAAGGAGAAACGGTGGCAACCAGCAGGGTTAATGCAAAACGTTACGCTCAGGCAATCTTCGAGATCGCCCTAGACCAGCACGAACTTGAAGTATGGCAGGCTGACCTGAAGCTTATGGCGACACTCAGGAATGATGCCGTTTTGCTGACGCTTTTAGCCAGCCCGAAATTAAGCTTCCAGGACAAGACTAAATTACTGGATGAAAAGCTTGTAAGTATTAAGCCGCTGGCCCGGAACCTGGCTTATCTGCTGGCCGAAAAAAATAAAATAAGCTGGATAGGCGATATCGCCGAAGCTTATAACCGGCTTGTCGATAACTACAACGGCATCTCGCACGCGGTCGTCACCACGGCCGTCCCGCTGGATGCCAATGAAAAAGCCCGTATCGAGTCCTCACTAAAGGAACTCACCGGCAAACGAATCACGGTACAGACGGAAATAGACCCTGGAATCATCGGCGGTATGGTTGCCCGTATCGACGGGCAATTACTGGACGGCAGCGTCCGGACGAAATTAGCGTATTTGAAGAAGGAACTGGCGGGTAAAAAATAGGTTTACCCGCACATATATAAATTCGGTCTCCGGAAATGGGAGGTGACCTCAAGTGACAATTAGAGGGCAGGACATAGTATCGGTACTGAAACAACAGATTAAACAATTCGGTACGACGAGCACACTGGTGGACGTCGGTACCGTAATTGAAATCGGTGACGGCATCGCCCGCATTCAGGGCCTGGCCGGCGTTAAATACGGCGAACTTCTCCAGTTCCCCAACAACCTGATGGGCATCGCCCTGAACCTGGAAGAAGACAGCGTCGCCGCCATTATCGTCGACGATTATACCGCGGTTAAAGAAGGCGATGAAGTGCGTTCTACCGGACGTATCGCCGAAGTACCCGTGGGTGACGCCCTTATCGGACGTGTCGTCGACCCGCTAGGCCGTCCGCTGGACGGTAAAGGGCCTATCAATACGGATAAGAAACGCCCTATCGAAAGAATCGCTCCCGACGTTACCAAGCGTTCTTCCGTGAATACTCCCGTGCAGACAGGTATTAAAGCTATCGACAGCTTGATTCCAATCGGCCGCGGCCAGCGCGAACTTATCATCGGCGACCGTTCGACCGGTAAGACTTCCATTACCGTTGATACCATTATTAACCAGAAAGGCAACGACCTTATCTGCGTGTACGTCGCCATCGGGCAGAAGACCTCTAAAGTAGCCCGGTTAGTGGCTAACCTGGAAGAATACGGGGCCATGGCCCACTCTATCGTCGTGGCCGCTAATGCTGCCGAATCCGTCGCCCTGCAATACCTGGCTCCTTACTCCGGCTGTGCTATCGGCGAAGAGTTTATGGAACAGGGCAAAGACTCACTGGTAGTTTATGACGACCTTTCCAAGCACGCCTGGGCTTACCGCCAGATGTCTTTACTGCTCCGCCGTCCGCCGGGACGCGAAGCTTACCCCGGCGATGTTTTCTACCTGCATTCCCGTTTGCTGGAGCGTGCCTGCAAATATTCGAAGGAGAACGGCGGCGGCTCGTTGACCGCTCTTCCGATTATCGAAATCCAGGGCGGCGACCTTTCCGCTTACATTCCGACCAACGTTATTTCAATTACCGACGGCCAGATTTACGTCGAATCCGACCTGTTTAACGCCGGTCAGCGGCCTGCTTTGAACATCGGCCTTTCCGTATCCCGCGTCGGCTCTTCGGCCCAGACCAAGGCTATGCGTCAGGTCGCCGGGCGTTTGAAGCTGGAACTATCGCAGTACCGTTCGCTGGAAGCGTTTGCCCAGCTCGGTACCGGCAGTCTCGATAAAGCCACCCGGGCCCAACTGGAACGCGGCCGCCGGATTATGGAAGTCCTGAAGCAGCCGTTGAACAGCCCGGTGGCAGTCGAAAAACAGGTTATTATTTTATACGCTTCCATCAACGGCTTCATTGATGACGTGGTCGTAGACAAAGTCACCGCCTTCGAGTCCGGCCTTAACAGCTATCTGGATACCAACCATCCGGAAATCCTGAAGGATATCCGGGAAAAGAAAGAGCTTAAACCGGAAACCGAAGCAGCATTAAAGGCTGCTTTAACTGAGTTTAAAAAGGGATTCACGTTATAACAGTTTGATTTAAGATTATTGGAATTTGTAATTTATTTAGGATTTAGGAATTAGTATTAGGATTTAATTTGAGATGGCTAATCTGAGAACCATAAAACGGCGTATTCAGGGCGTCCATAATATCTCGAAGATAACGCAGGCCATGCAGATGATTGCCGCGTTAAAAATGAAACGTGCTCAGGAGCGCGGTACGGCCGGACGGCCTTATTCCGAGAAAATCACGCAGGTTATCGCCGACCTGGCGGCTTTATCCCACCCTTCCGATACACTCCATCCCTTGCTGCAAAGCCGTCCCATCAAAAACAGTATCGTGGTACACGTTACCCCCGACCGCGGCCTCTGCGGCGGTCTGGTTGGTAACATCAACCGCAAGACGGCCGGTTTTGTTCTGGAACAGCAGGCAAAGAATAATGTGGTTTCTCTGGTTACGGTCGGCCGCAAAGGGCAGGACTATATGCGGCGTTACGGCGTAAAAGTTCTGGCGGAGTTTACGGATCTGGGCGACTACCCCAGCCAGATAGACACGCTGGCTATTTCAAAAATCATTATCGATGAATATACCGCCGGTAACGCTGACGCTGTTTATATTTCCTACACTCAATTCGTAAATACGATAGTCCAGCGGCCGGTACTATTACAAATACTGCCCATCAAACCTGCCGCGATTCCCGCGATAGAAAACGTAGAGTATCTTTACGAACCGAATGCGGCTATCGTGCTGGGCGGCTTGCTGCCCCGGTTCATCGAAATGCAGGTTTATCACTCGATATTAGAGTCTATCGCCAGCGAGTATTCCGCCAGAATGGTGGCGATGAAAGCGGCTACTGATAATGCTAAAGAACTGAGCACCGACCTGACGCTCGTCTATAACAAAGCCCGTCAGGAGGCTATCACCAAAGAACTTCTCGATATTACCGCCGGTGCGTCAGCTTTGTCTTAATCCCGAGGAGGTTATTATGGCTAAAGGTAAAGTGGTTCAGGTAATCGGCACGGTGGTGGACGTTGAATTTCCACCCGACCAGTTACCCGCCCTTTTTAACTCCATCGAAATCGATTCCGGAGGAGAGAAAATCATCCTGGAGGTCCAGCAGCATATCGGCAATAACTGGGCCCGGTGCGTTTCTCTTTCTCCTACCGAAGGTCTGGCCCGCGGGGTCGAAGTAGTTGATACCGGAGCCGCTCTCAGCGTACCGGTCGGTCCGCAAACACTCGGACGTTTATTCAACGTACTCGGTACGCCGCTGGATAACCTCGGGGAAGTAAAAACCAAAGAAAACTGGCCGATTCACCGCACCCCGCCTTCTCTGGAAGAGCAGCGAACTACCACCCAAATAATGGAAACCGGTCTTAAAGTCGTCGACCTCGTGGCACCCTTTACCCGGGGCGGTAAAGTCGGCGCGTACGGCGGTGCCGGAGTCGGCAAGACCGTTATTATTCAGGAACTTATCCGCAACATCGCCACCGAGCACGGCGGTTTCTCCGTCTTCACCGGTATCGGCGAACGTTCCCGCGAAGGCAACGACCTCTGGCATGAAATGAAAGAATCCGGCGTGCTGGAAAAAACCGTCATGGTGTTCGGGCAGATGAATGAGCCTCCGGGGGTGCGTCTCCGCGTCGGCCTGACCGGGCTGACGATGGCGGAATATTTCCGCGACGTCGAGGGCCGAGATGTGCTGCTATTCATCGATAATATTTACCGTTATACCCTGGCCGGTATGGAAGTATCCGCCCTGTTAGGCCGTATGCCTTCCGCCGTCGGTTACCAGCCGACCCTGGCTACCGAAGTCGGTGAACTGGAAGAACGCATCACCTCGACCAGTAAAGGTTCCATTACGTCCTTCCAGGCCATTTACGTTCCCGCTGATGACTACACCGACCCCGGTGTAGCCACCACCTTCGGCCATCTCGATGCCGTTATCGCTCTAGAGCGGTCTATCGCCGAGCAGGGCCTGTATCCGGCCGTCGACCCGCTGACTTCCACCTCCCGTATTCTGTCGCCGGAAATCGTCGGTAAAGAGCATTATGAAGTCGCCCGTGGCGTCCAGAAGATATTACAGCGCTACAAAGACTTACAGGATATTATCGCTATTCTCGGTATTGAAGAACTCAGCGAAGAAGACAAACAGGTCGTAGCCCGGGCCCGCCGTATCCAGCGGTTCCTGTCCCAGCCGATGTTCGTCAGTGAAGTCTTCACCGGGCGTCCCGGTAAATACGTACCGATTGCGGAAACCGTCCGCGGCTTCAAAGAAATTCTCGAAGGCAAACATGATGACTTACCGGAGCAGGCCTTCTTTATGGCCGGCACCATCGATGATGTCATTGCGGCTGCCAAGGAGTTGAGTTAGTGCCCATTAAGTTCGACATCGTTACTGCCGAACGCCTGGTCTTTTCCGACCAGGTCGATGAGGTAGTGGCTCCCGGCACGGAGGGCGAGTTAGGCATTCTGCCGCATCATGCCCCGCTGATGACGATGCTCAAACCGGGAGAGGTGAAGCTTAGAAAAGGTACCGAGGAAATTTTTATGGCGGTTTCCGGCGGGTTCCTGGAAGTGCGCCCCGACCACGTTATTATACTGGCCGATGCTGCCGAACGGGCCGATGAAATCGATGCCGCCCGCGCCGAGGCCGCTAAGAAACGGGCTCAGGAACGTCTGGCGATGTCCGCTTCCGATATAGATAAGGCTCATGCCGAAGCAGCGTTGCGCCGCGCCATTGCCCGCCTCGATGTAGCTGAGAAAAGAAAGAAATACCGCAAAGGGCAGAATATTTAAACCTGCAATTCAGGGGTAAAAAGTAAGCGGAAGGTTAATCACCTTCCGCTTTTTTATTTTAATTTAC
>CAZJQF010000058.1:1262-11677 GCA_964547925.1 uncultured Dehalococcoidales bacterium | reverse complement strand
GGGGTCGACGGGCTTGTTGATTTTATCGGTGGCGCCGGCTTTGAAGGCCTCGTCCAGCAGCTTCTCATCGCTGTAAGCACTAACAATTATAATCGGGACGGCCGTCGGGATTTTCCTGATTTCCCGGATGGTGGTTACCCCGTCCATACCGGGCATGACCAGGTCCATCAACACGAGGTCGAACTTATCTTTAGCCATTTGCGTAAGAGCGTCCCGGCCGCTGTTGGCACAGGAGGCACTATGTCCGTTAAGCTCGATAACGTCCTTCAGGCTATCGCAAAAATCGATGTTGTCATCAACGACGAGTATCTTCATTTTAACTCCGAATAGCTATAATCCCGGTTCGGGCGACTGCGGCAGGCGTATCGTAAACGTAGTGCCCTTACCGGGTGCCGAGGTAAAGGTAATCCTGCCGTTATGTTGCTCGACAATCGTTTTCACTAAGGCCAGTCCGAAGCCGACACCGCCCGGTTTGGTGGTAAATAACGGCTCGAAAACCCGTTCCTGGCGGTCTTCCGGAATGCCGGCGCCGGTATCCGCAATTAATATTTCGACCCATCCCTTGGCCTGCGAGAGGCCGATAGTCAGCGTCCCCGAGTTTTCCATCGCTTCGAGGGCGTTTCGGATGAGGTTGCCAAGCGCCATACCGAGCTGTTCGACATCGGCCATAATCTCGATGGGGTTTGGGCAGTGTATGAAGGTAACTTTAACGGTATGCGGGACATTTGCCTGTTGGATGGCCTTGGAGATAAAGGTATCCAGATTAACTTTAATTAGCTGCGGTTGTCGCATGCGGGACATCTCCAGCAGCTTTTCGATGATATTGGCAGCCCGGGTAACGCCGTTCCTCATCCGCTGGATATGGGTGGTGATTTTTTCATCGGTGCCGCTTAATTTTCTCTCCAGGTAATAGGCGGAAGAGTCGATAACCGCCAGCGGATTTCTAACCTCGTGGGCGATGGTACCGGCCATACGGCCGAGATAAGCCAGGCGTTCCTGAGCCGCCAGGCGCTCCAAAAGGCGTTTGCTATCGGTAATATCGCGGCTGACGCCCACCAGGGCTACGGGACGGCCGGCTTCGTCGCGGACGAGTTTCCGGCGTTCGGAAAACCAGCGGTATTCCCCGCTCTTCATTTTCCAGCGGTATTCGACGGGCTCGCTCAGGTCTTCACCGGCAATAACCCTTTCCTGTTGCTTTCTCAAAATCTCCCGGTCATCCGGGTGAATTCGTGCATAAATTTGCTCGGATGTAATACTTGATATTTCCTGTTCGGAAAATCCGGTTAAAGCTAACTGGGCAGGACTCATAAAAACATACCGGTCGTTAGCGAGATCAAGCATACTGATGCCGTCCTGAGAATTTTCGAGTACCGTGCGGAATTTCCCCTCGCTTTCTTTCAGGTCGGCTTCGGCTCTTTTACGCTCGGTAATATCGTGCCCCTGAGCGATAGTGGCGATAGCGGTTATCTGGTCGGGGCCGTAAACGGTCGCCGAGTTCCAGAGGACTATGCGGACGGTACCGTCCCGGTGCTGAATGGGAATCTCCACGGACTCCCATCGTTCGCCGGAAGAGGTTTTGCGGATTAAGTCCATAGAGACATCGCGGCTTTCCGCCGGGAAAAGGATGTCCAGTTTCTTGCCTAAAGCTTCAAGGGCAACGATGCCGGTTAGATGTTCGAAGGCGTGGTTGAAGCGGGTGATTACGAATTGAGGGTTCCAGACGATAATAGGGGCGTTTGCGTAATTGAACAGGTTATCCAGGTAGTCGCGGGCTTCCCGGAGGGCTTCTTCCTCTTTTTTCCGTTGTGTGATATCCCGGTCGATGGCGATAAAGCCGGAATTCTGTCCTGCCTCGTCACGCAGGGAAATTACATGCGTTTCGACGAAAATCTGCCGGCCGTCTTTAGTCTGCCGGCCCGACTCGGTTTCCAGATGGCCTTCTTTTAAAACGGTATCCATTAAATGGTCTCGGGAAATATGATATGTTGGTTTGAGCAGATTGCTTAATTGGCCTAACACTTCGGCGGCATTGTAGCCGTAAATCTCCTCCGCCGCCCGGTTCCAAAAAGTTATCGTATGGTTGCTGTCATACCCGATGACGGCATCGCTGATATAGCTGAGCATAGCCGCCTGGACCCTGGCGGAAATCGGCCGGTTTACCGGATGCTTTTTCGAGTTATTCATCGTCATTTTAGATAGGCAAGGCTGTTAAATAAGGTTCAACCAAAATTATGAACCTGATTAAAGAGTTATGTCAATGCATATACCGGGATGATTCTGCCGGCAATGATATGTGAAAACCTGTTTAGTCCAGGGTGATTCCCTCGAGATAATCAGGTACGGTAACATTCCAGCCGGTCTTTTCCTTAACCAGCGCGGCGAAGGAAGCAGCAGCTTCCGGCTCGCCGTGCACCACAAAGAGCCGCCGCGGCGGACGTTTCAGAGAGGTGACCCAGTTGAGCAGATGCTCTCTATCGGCATGGGCGGACAGCCCCAGCAGCCGGACAACTTTTGCTTTTACATTATAATACTGCCCCAAAATCCTGACTTTCTTGGCTCCGTCGACAATCTGGCGGCCGAGGGTGCCGATAGCCTGATAGCCGACGAAAAGGATAGTACTCTGTTTACGGTTGATGTTAGCGGCCAGATGGTGTTTGATACGGCCGCCGTTGCACATGCCGGAACCGGCGATGATTATCGCGGTGCCTTTGATGTGGTTGATGGCTTTGGATTCATCCGGGGTATGAATTAATTTTAAATTGGTAAAACGGAAGGGAGACTTATGGTTTTTAAATAAATCGGCCATTTCCTCATCGAAAAGGTTCGGGTGTTTTTCGAAAATTTCCGTAATGGCGATAGCCATCGGGCTATCCAGAAAGACCATAAGATGGGGAATCCGGCTTTCCATCTGAAGCTTATTGATGTAATAAAGGATATCCTGAGCCCGCTCCAGGGCAAAGCTGGGAATGATTAAATTGCCCCCTGCCCGTTCGGTGGTAACGATAATATCGGCAAGTTGCGTCTCAACATCTTCCTCAACCTCGATGGTGCGGTCTCCGTAAGTGGACTCGACAAGAACGTAATCGGCATCCAATCCTTCCTCGGGGTCACGCACAATAGGGCGGCCTTCCGTGCCGATATCGCCGGAGAAAAGGACCGACCTTTTAGTTCTTTTATCGCCGACGGTTACTTTAATATTCGCCGAACCCAGCACATGTCCGGCTTCATAGAAGACGGCCTCGATGTTTTTCGTTAGCCTGACGGTATTTCTGTATTCAACAGGATTAAAAAGGGAGAAAGTGGCTTTGGCATCTTCCTGAGTATAAAGGGGTTTTTCAGGGTAAGGACCCCGGCGCCCTTCACGCTCGTGGCGTTTCTTTTTAAATGCGGCGTCTTCTTCCTGTAGTTTACCGGCATCGAGAAGGATAATTTTGGTGATATCGGCGGTTGCTTCGGTGCAATATACCTTACCCCGGAAACCTTCTTTAACGAGTTTCGGGAGCAGACCGGTATGGTCGAGATGAGCGTGGGTAAGGAGAATGGCATCAATTTCTGCGGGGGGAACGGGAAACGGGTCCCAGTCACGGATACGGCATTCTCGCTCCTGGCACATACCGCAGTCGACGAGAATCTTATCCCCGTCAACTTCTAATAGATAGCGGGAGCCGGTAACGCTCTGGGCAGCCCCGAGGAATTTAAGTTTAGTCTGCATTGATTACTCTCGAAAATTATTTTAATTGGTGGGTCCGGCCGCAATGAGGACACTGCACTGCATTACGGCTGTAATTGGGCGGTACCCGCAGCCGGGTGCCGCAGGGACAATCGATAGTTTTATAGCTATTCATCTGCCAGAGAGCCTGTGAAGTATCTCTGGCACGTTCGACGGCCGCAGCAGCCGGTTCGACGGGTTCGGCCGAGCCGCTCGGTGTAACCAGCGGAACCGGTCCGGTGCTTGCCATCGCTAGGGCAGTCCGGGGCATCATACCCTTGTTATTATGGGTATTCTTATAAGCTGTTTCGTAGTCGGCATAAGAAGCTCCGCCCATGGCTCTCAAAACACGGATGCGGTCGGCAATCGGCGGATGAGTAGAGGTCAGGTCGTTGAGACTCATACCCTTCTTGCGGAAGGGGTTACTGATATACATCGGGGCGGTGGCCTTGTTGGCCGATTTAAGAGGGACCGAAGAACCCCCGATTTTTTCCAGAGCCGAGGCCAATCCTTCCGGATAACGGGTAAATAAAGCCCCCGAGGCGTCCGCGAGATACTCTCTTTTCCGGGAAACCGCGTAATACAACAGCTGGGCGAAGATGGGGGCTAAAATTATCAGCACCAGAGCGACAGCGAGAATAATCACCTGAGCGCCCCCACCGCCGTCTTTGGAAGAAGAACTGCGGCGACTTCCTCCGCCTCCGAAGAAGAAGGTGCGCTGGGCGACATAAGCAAGCATAACGATGGTGCCCAACATCACACCGGCCATCGTCATCAGCAGGACGTCACGGTTTTTCACGTGGCTCATCTCGTGGGCGATAACTCCCTGCAACTCGTCACGGTTAAGTTTCTGGAGCAGGCCGGAGGTAACGGCTACGGCTGATTTTTTAGGGTCGCGGCCGGTCGCGAAA
Source organism: uncultured Dehalococcoidales bacterium (assembly GCA_964547925.1). Classification (GTDB taxonomy): domain Bacteria; phylum Chloroflexota; class Dehalococcoidia; order Dehalococcoidales; family JAFGLR01; genus JAFGLR01. Next base: position 7,057 of record CAZJQF010000058.1, on the reverse strand, counting down.
GCATTAAGGGCGGGGTCGTCGATAATATAAACGTCCGGCATTTTAGGCAAACCGGCGGCGATGGTCATTTCCTCGACGATGTTGAAAAGGCGCGGGTGGTCCGCTTTAGCGATTTTCTTCGCGCCGGCAATGGATAGCATGATACTATCGCCCTGGTAATAAGCGACGAGGCTTAAAATACCCCAGATAACGAAAGCCACTGCCAGCCCGATAATCCAGTCGCCGATAAAATAATACCCGAGAACGGCACCGAGGGCCATTAACAAAACGCCCATGGTGATTACGAGAACGGTCGATTTTCGCTGGTTAGCTCTTATCTGTTCCCACATAGTACATCAAACAACAAATCAAAAATCAGATATCAAAAATCAAAAATACAGATTATAAATTAAATATTTAAATTAGTTAAGAGTATGCGCCCGGTTAAGCCCGGTAAAGGGGGTGGAGTTATGCACACCACCCCCGAGATTCATTGTCTTTTTTAAGTCGCCTTTAGAAACTGACCTTTGGGGCTTCTCTTTCTTCGGCAGTTTTGACCTCGAAGAATTCGGCGTGTTTGAAGCCCATCATACCGGCAACAACGTTGGAAGGGAACATCTGGGTCTGGTTGTTGTAGCGCAGTACCGTGTCATTGTAGAACTGGCGGGCAAAGCTGATTTTATTTTCCGTTGAAGTCAGTTCTTCCTGCAATGCCAGGAAATTCTGATTGGCTTTCAGCTCGGGATACCGCTCGACGACGACCATCAAACGGCTCAATGCCGAAGTCAGTTCGCCTTCCGCTTTTGCTCTATCGGCAACGCTGCCCTGAGAACCCGCGGCGATATTGCGGGCTTTGGTAACCGCTTCCAGAGTTTCACGCTCGAAGTTCTTGTAGCCCTTAACGGTTTCGACAAGATTGGGAATAAGGTCGTGCCGCCGTTTCAGCTGGACGTCGATCTGTGCCCAGGCATTTTTAACCTCGTTGCGCAGTCTGACCAGACCGTTGTAAGTTGCCCAGAAGAAGAAGCCTAAAATAACTATGATGGCCAGGACAATCCAGAGAGCCCACATAATAAACCTCCTTGTTTATCCATGAGACCGGGCTTTAATATTTAGCCCCCGGCTTGAAAAACCTCACTCAAAAACCTAATTATCGAGTTTCCATCACCGGACCCGCCCGGTATTTGCTTGACCAATTGCTGCAATTCACCGCCGTCGAAAAAGAGACCATCGTTACGGCAGACATCGATGATAACCGGAGGCTGTTGTCCGATAGTATTCTTGGACATGGCATCGCCGCAAATCGGGCATTTCCGCGCTTTTTCAGATGTCTTAGCCGCCGGCAAATTATTAATTTCACCGATATGCTTCGCATCGATTTTCGAGGTCTGGAGCATCAATTCCAATTCGCCGCTGTCGAACCAGACACCCTGACAGTCCGGACAATAGTCCAATTCGATATGGTAGTATTCCACGACTATCATGTCGTTTTTGCAGGACGGACAAATCATCTCATTGCCTCACTTTATATCAAGTGTAGCTTGCTCCAATCACAGTGTCAATGCCTGAAAGTACGGGGCGATACTGGTCAACCAGACAGGGCAAGCTTACTCAGTTTTGATTTTATCGAGCCTTACCTGAGCGTATTCTCTTATTACGTAGTCGGTGGATAGTTCCACGACTTTCTCAAAATCGGGCACTGCCAGTTCAGGCTGCTGCATGGAAATATAAACTTCCGCCCGCATTAAGTAAGCCCTGACATATTGCGGGTCGAATTCAATGGCTTTATCGAAATCTGCCAGAGCCAGGTCGAAATATCCATCGTTGTAATAATTCATCGCCCTTCCGTAATAAGCGACCGCCATTTCGGGGTCGAGCGATATGGCTTTAATATAATCATTGATAGCCATATCGGATTTCCCCAGATGGGTATAGGTTAAGCCGCGGTTGCTGAAGGCTTCTGCATCCTCCGGGTTAAACTCGATGGCTTTACTGAAATCAGCCAGAGCTTCCTCGTATTGCTTTTGGGAAAGGTGCTCCAACCCCTGTTTATTGTAGTCAGGATAGGCAGGTGCCTCAGGAGCAGGAGCACAGCTGGAGAGTAATAACAGTAATATAAGTATTGAAATTAGCCAATACCGCACGGATTTATTCATTGTTATTAATGTATTTCGAAAAGGCTGACGAAGTCAATATCTGCGAGGTCATAGAAGTAATAAAGGCCGGATGTTATGATGAAAATATAAGGCGGTACGGAGGTGAAATATGAAGTGTCCGGGTCAGGATATGAGGAACCTCAGGGTTGACGTAATCAAGTGCCCGAAATGCGGCGCGGACACGGAAATATTTTCCGATGAACAAAGGGTGAGATGCCCAAAATGCGGTTATAAGATTAACCGCGGCGAGGTACCCTCCTGCATTAACTGGTGCACTCATGCCAGGGAATGTCTGGGAGAAGAAAGATGGAAGCAGTTAACCGGCGGGGTAGAGAGCGGAGGTAAAGAATGAAGACGAAAGCGTTACGGAAAATCGTAAATATCGATGAAGCTAAATGTAACGGCTGTGGGGAATGCATAGGCAAGTGTGCGGAAGGGGCTTTGCAACTTGTTAACGGGAAAGCCAAGCTGCTCAGCGAGACCTATTGCGATGGGCTGGGCGCCTGCTTAGGCGAGTGTCCGCAGGGAGCGATTACGATTGAAGAGAGACCGGCGGCGGAATTCAGCGAGGCAGCAGTGGAAAAACACAAGAAGGAGATAGAGAGAGAAATGCCATGCGGCTGCTCTTCATCGCAGGTCCAGGAATTCGAGCATAAAGAAACAGAGAAAGCGGCAAACCGCGGCGAAGTTAAATCGAATCTTGGACACTGGCCGGTACAGTTGACATTAGTACCGCCGAACGCCCCGTTTTTAAAAAATGCCGATATCGTGCTGGTGGCGGATTGCGTACCCTTTGCCTATCCTATGCTGCATGAGGACTTTTTAGCCGGACACGCGGTACTCGTTGCATGTCCAAAACTGGACGATTTCGAGGCACATCAGGAAAAACTAACGCAGGTGCTGGCTGCCGCTAAACCGAAGAGCCTGACGGTGGTGCATATGGAAGTGCCGTGCTGTTCCGGGCTGGTACATATGGTCAAGCAGGCGATGGCTGCCAGCGGGGTAAAGATGCCGGTGAAAGAAGTAACCATCGGGGTGAAGGGGGAGATTAAGTAAAATTAAAGATCATAGATCAGAAATCAAAAATATAGATGTAAGATTTAGGATTTATGATTTGGGTGTTAACGATTGATTAAAAAATAGGATAGTGCTAAAATCCAATATTTAGAGGTAATTTATTAGTGTAAGCCCGCTATTTTACGTGCCGATAGTTTTCTGAGATACCATCCCAGCTTTTCCAGCTGAGGAATATTTCGGCGTAAAGTAGCTTATTACTTCTTTTCTCTATTTATACATTTCCATTTCCGCGAAATTTCAGGGCATCTCAGTTATTTCTATCGGGTCATTTTCAATATTTTATCGTGAGGTGCTCTATATGCTTACTATAACAAATCTATATAAATCGTATGGTCATATCCCGGTTTTGAACGGTGTTAGTTTTTCAATGAATACCGGTATGCGTGCCGGATTAGTAGGCACTAATGGTGTCGGCAAATCTACTTTGTTGAAAATATTGGCTGGCCTCGAATCCATCGATTCGGGTAAAGTAGTCCTTTCACCGGCAATTAGATCCGGGTATCTGCCCCAGAATCTCCCCAGTTTGACTGAACAGACTATAGATGAACTCGTTATGCAATCTGCCGGACAACTTAACGAAGTCGAAATTTGCGAAATCGACCATGAAATAGCCTCCTTGATGAATGGGTTGGGGATTGGTTATCTGGAGCGGTCGAGGTATATTCAGACTTTATCAGGTGGGGAGAAAACCAGAGTTAATCTAGCAATTATCTTGTTGAAATCACCTGATATAATGCTGCTGGACGAACCTACGAATAATCTAGATGATGAATGCCTTGATTGGTTGGAAGGCTATCTGCGAAGTTACAAAGGAGCCTTACTTGTCGCTTCCCATGACCGCCAATTTCTTAATAATGTAGCAAACCTAATATTCGAAATTGATGAATATACCCATCAACTGAAAAAATATAATGGTAATTATGACGATTATAAATATGCTAAAGCGAAGGAAAGAGATAAATGGGAGCGGGAATACCGGAGCCAGCAGGAAGAAATTAAGGAATTAAGAAAAATAATAAAATCTACGGGCCGCTCAACCGGTTATGATTTTAAAGTAAGAGATAATGACAAATTCATTAAAGGTTTTAAAAGAGGCAGAGTGGACCATATGGCATCACGCCTAATCCATAACGCTGAAGAACGGCTTAACCGCATATTAGACAATCCGATACTCAGACCACCCAAACCATTACGTATTCAACCAAACATACAGATACAAGACATAAAATCTTCGGAAGTTATTCGGATAACCAGTATTAACAAAAGTTACGGTAAAAGAATTATATTAAGCGACATCTCCTTTTCATTACGTCATGACTCGCGGGTAACTATCGTAGGCCCAAACGGAGCAGGTAAAACCACTTTAATAAAAATCATTACAGGAAAGATAAAACCCGATAGCGGAGACATTCATTTTTCCCCGAGTGCACGTTTAGGAATATTAGAACAGGAGCCGTTATTAATAAATACCGACAAAACCTTGCTGGAATATTACCGCGAAGGGTTCACGGGTATTGATGAAGATTTCATTTTCGGTTTGGTTACCTGCGGGTTGTTCCGTTACGAAGAACTTAAGAAAAATGCGGGGCAATTAAGCTTGGGCCAAGTTCGGAAGCTCCAGATTGCCCGGATGATTGCCGCACAACCTAACGTTCTTATTCTTGATGAGCCAACTAATCATATCAGTCTCGACGTTTTGGAATCTTTCGAAGCGGCGATAGGTGAATTTCAAGGACCGGTATTGGCTGTTTCGCATGACAGGAGATTTATACAGCAATTTAACGGAGAAATTTGGGAATTGCACGAGGGAAGGCTAAAAGTAACTAAATGATGTTAAATACAAGCTTAAAAATCAAAATCAGAGATATAGATAAAAGATTAATGATTGATTATATATTGCAACCCCATTGACATAATGGCGTATCAATGCCTAAAATTTAGCAAAACAATGAAATCATTTATCTTATGGCTGGCCAAATCCCAAACGCTGGCTAAATGCATCTTTAGCACGCTGCTATGGGGTATTCAGATATTTATTCGGTGGACGGCGTCACGGCATTCCGATTTCAAAAAGCGACTTACCGAAAAGAACCTTACCGTGCAAATCAAACTCAAAGACGAATCACAGGGCCGGTATTTCACTTTCCAAAACGGCAAACTGACTTCAAAAAGCGGTTTTTATACTAAGCCGGATGTTACGATGATTTTCGGCAGTATCCGTCTGGCTTTAGATATATTGATACCACCGCGCGACCAGTTGGCAATGGTCAATGCCGAAAAGAGCTTCCAACTATGGCTGGACGGACCGGAAGAACTGTCGATGTGGTGGATGGAAACCCTGAGCCTGATGCTGAACGCCGGAATAAAATACGGCACGCCGCAGGCGGATGGGACAATCAGGTATACCAGCAATACCAACGGCGGGCCGGTCTTCGTTTATGTCAAAGACGGGAAGATTATACGCATTACGCCTATCGAATTTGATAATACCGACGCGAAACCGTGGACTATCAAGGCCAGAGGCAAGGAATTTACCCCGCCCCGGAAAACGACCATTTCCCCTCATGCTCAGGTATTTAAATC
>CAZJQF010000058.1:0-1162 GCA_964547925.1 uncultured Dehalococcoidales bacterium | reverse complement strand
TCGGCTACTGGCTGGGGGCCCGTCTGAGGTTTTTTAATCACATCGGCTGGACGCAGATAGCCCATAACCCGGACAGCTGGGAAGGATGGCACTGGGGAGCGATGCACCACTGGGGGCACAGTATGAGGCTGGGGGCCCCGGAAAGCTACGGCACCGTCGAAGACTGTCTGAAAGAATGCGAGATGGTGGTGTTTTGGTCGGCAGACCCGGAAGCGACCAGCGGTGTTTACGCGGCTTTCGAAGGAACCGTCAGGAGACAATGGTTAAAAGAATTGGGTATCAAGATGGTACATATCGACCCGTTCTATAACCATACGGCGGCATTATTCGGCGGTAAGTGGCTGGCGCCGAGACCGGCCACGGGTAACGCACTGGCACTGGCGATTGCTTATGTCTGGATAACCGAAGACTTATATGATAAAGATTACGTGGCCAAACGCACGACCGGCTTTGAGGAATGGCGGGATTATATTTCAGGTAAGGAAGACGGCATTCCTAAAACGCCGGAATGGCAGGAGAAGGAGGCCGGTATTCCGGCCCGAGAAGTCCGGGCCTTAGCGAGAGAATGGGGCAAGAAAAAGACCTACCTAGCGGCGGGCGGTATTACGGGGTTCGGCGGGGCCTGCCGTTGCGCGACCGGCAATGAGTGGGCCCGCTCGATGGTTTGCCTGATGGCTATGCAAGGCCTAGGCAAGCCTGGCGTGAATATGGGCGGGATGCAGCAGGGCACGCCGCTGGATGCCGCTTTTTACTTCCCGGGCTATGCAGAGGGTGGGTTCTCCGGAGACATCGTCGGCACGGCGCTGCCTATGAAGCTATTCTCCAGATTTCCGCAATTACCCACGATAAATACCGTTTACCAGAAGATGCCCCGGCTTAACATACCCGACGCAATTATGGAAGGGCATACCTTTACTTATAACCAGGATTCGAAAACCATCGAAGGTCAGTTCCTGCCGCTGGAATATCCGGCACCAGGCTATCCGCTGGTGAGAATGTATTACAAATACGGCGGGTCGCATATCGGGACGATGGCGGAGACCAACCGTTATGTCAATATGTACCGTTCGGATAAGCTGGAATGCGTGGTTAACCAGTCTATTTGGATGGAAGGCGAAACTAAATTCGCCGATATTATACTGCCCGCCTGTACGAACTTCGA
>CAZJQF010000057.1:0-11746 GCA_964547925.1 uncultured Dehalococcoidales bacterium | reverse complement strand
AATCAAATTTACCGGAGGTTATTTCTCAGGTTCCTTACTCCAGTTTTGCATCATCTCTTTAACCCGCTGGGCTAATTTAGGATTGGACCGCAGTCTTTCGATAAATATAGGGCAACCCTCTACCAGCGAATTCTGGGCTGCCGAGGCCATGCTGGAAAGCAGATTCTGCATCCCCAGATCGCCGGATTGCATACCGGCTCCCATACCCGGTGTTTGTTCGATTTGCCGCTTAAGGTCTTCCGCCGTAAACCGCATCGGGGTTAAACAAGATTTATACCAGGGGCATTCCTTACACTGGACTACCCCGTAGACTTCATCTAAAACATCACCCATATCAATTCTCCTTAAATACAATGTGCATTCGTAACTTCTTATTTTACCATAAATTCATATTCGGAGGGTTTACCCCGGTTAGAAATCGCAGGAAGATAAGACCTATCTATTGACACGAATTTGAAAAGTGTTCTAATATCCAGTATATTTAATTCTGGTCAATGTGGTATAATAAAACGCAGTAATTTTTTTCTTGAGGGAGAGCATGGTAACAAAACGATTAACCAGAAAGGCAGCCCCTAAGGCTGCAGCTAAAGTCGAAGTAACTAATTTCCGCGACTACGAACTGGTATACGTAGTGCGACCTGATATAGCTGACGACAATCTCGACCCGATCGTAGAGAAAATCAGCCAGTTAGTTACGAGCCGCAGCGGGACGATTTCCGGAGTCGAACGCTGGGGAAAACGGAAATTAGCCTACCCGATTAAGCATTTTAACGAGGGGAGTTACATCTTAACCCGTTTTAAATTATCCCCGGCAGGCGCCAAAGAAATAGAAGCGAACCTGCAAATCACCGAGGAAATAATCCGTTTCCTTATCATAGTAAAAGACTAGTCCATTCCTCGGGTTTGAAGTTCGGAAGGAAGTACTGATGGCTAGCTTAAACAAGGTGATGGTAATCGGCAATGTCGGTAGCGAACCGGAAATGCGGTTTACGCCGTCCGGCAAACCCGTAACTTCGTTCCGCGTCGCCACCAACCGGGTTTACACCACTCCGGAGGGAGAGCGGAAAGAAGAAACCGAATGGTTTACCGTAGTCGCCTGGAACCGGCTGGCCGAACAGTGCAACCAGTTTTTAGGTAAGGGACGTCTGGTCTACGCCGAAGGCAGACTACGCACTCGCAGTTGGGAAGGCCAGGACGGACAGAAGCATTACAGAACCGAGATAATCGCTAACCGGGTCTCATTCCTCGACAAGAAGGGTGCCGCACCGCTCGCGGAAGGTGAAAAGCCGGAAGAAGCGGAAACCGGGGAGATTGAGCCCGACGATATACCGTTTTAATTGGAAATAAAATATTTAGATAGGAACTATAAAAGTGGTTAGAGAGAGAACTGAACGACCCCGAAATAGAAAGGATGAAAAAACTCGTTATATCCCCAAGCGGAGACCCTGTCCGTTCTGCCGGGATAAGGTTGAAGTAATCGAATATAAAGACCCTACGAAATTAAGCCAGTTTATTTCCGCCCGGGGTAAAATCGAACCGCGCCGCCGTACCGGCAGTTGTGCCAGACACCAGAGGGCTTTAGCTATAGCTATTAAGAGAGCTCGGCATCTGGCGTTACTGCCGTTCGCGCCGGAACACATATACAAAATGGGGGGCATTCCGGTAGCCCCGATTCCGCGGGAAAAACCGCCGGCACCTCCGGTTACTCCTCCTGCCGCGGAAGCTTAACCGCAGCATTTCGTATTTAATCGCATTCCGGTAAGGAATCGGTATTTGATTGACACTTACGGAAAATGCGAAGTAAAATTATTCTATTCTCAATAAGGAGCAACAGTGCCTAAGACAAAGCGGACATATCAACCGAAAAAAATTCCGCGCAAGCGTGAACACGGCTTTTTAAAACGGATGAGCACCCGGGGCGGTCGTGATGTCCTCAAGGCGAGACGCCTTAAGGGCCGCGAGCGGCTGACCGTAGTATAATTTGGTATCGCCCCAAAAGTCAGGATAAATGCGGGGAGAACAGTACATTACCAAACCGGAACAATTTGCCGCGGTATATAATCAAGGCTCTTCGTGGGTAAATAAAATAGTCGTTTTAAAAGCATTACCTAATAATCTGGAGATCGCCCGGTACGGATTTTCGGTAAGCAGCCGTGTCGGCGGAGCGGTAGTCAGAAACCGGATTAAACGCCGGCTCCGTGAAATAGTCCGGCAAATGAATTTAAAATCAGGTTGGGACCTGATAATCATTGCCCGTCCTGCGGCCGCCGGAAAAGAATTTAAAGAGCTATTGCACTCAGTCGATAATTTACTTATTAAAGCGAAACTGAAATCGAATGAGATAAAACAGCAGGAGATATCCTGAGATAATGAAAAATCTCGCCCTGGGGATGATTCGTATTTACCAGAATACCTATTCGCGGATAATGCCGCCGCAATGCCGTTACGTCCCCTCATGTTCCCATTATACCTATGAGGCGATTGTGAAATTCGGCATTTTACGGGGCATCTGGCTCGGTATTAAAAGAATCGCGAGATGCCATCCTTTTCACGAGGGCGGCTATGACCCGGTCCCTGATAAATGGAGTTTTATTTAAAGAGGCTTAAATGCGTTCCTGGCGGAAAAATAAAGTAACAATCATTCTAGCGGTAGCCGTTATCATTATGATACTGGCACCAATATTATCCGGCTGTTTCGGGTCGACGGGTATTGTAGCCAAAGGCTGGTCCGGCGCGGCTATTTCTGATTCCAATATTTATATCGGATCGTTTACCGGTACGCTGGTGGGTTTGGAAACGGATACCGGTAACCGTCAATTTAATCCGCTGGTTCTTGAAACCCCCACCTCCGGCGGCTTTTTAGGTTGCGGCGGGGCTTCGGTTACAGTAGCGATTTACGGAACTCCGGTTGTCTCGGGCGATCAGGTTTTTGTCGCCGGGAATAACGGCCGGGTCTACTCTGTCGACGCTATGAAAGGGATAAAAGGCTGGTTATTCGAGCCGGCACGCGATTTGCAACCGGTTATCGGCGGACTGGCTATCGATGATAATTCATTATACTTCGGGACTACCAACGGTTATATCTATGCGGTAAGTTCTTCTAAAGGTTCGCAAACCTGGGAGTTTAAAACCGAAAATAAAATCTGGGCAACCCCGCTGGTTAATAACGGCATCGTATATATCGGTTCTTTCGATAAAACCCTTTACGCCATAGATGCCGCAAGCGGTGCTGAAAAATGGCGTTTTGAAGCCGGAGGGGCTATCGTCAGCACCCCGGCCATAAAGGATAATGTTATTTATTTCGGGACGTTAAACCGTGATTTCTATGCCCTCGATGCGGCCACCGGCAATGTAAAATGGGAAGTGATCACTGCCGCACGCAACTGGTACTGGGCAAATCCCGTCATAATCGGAAACGTAGTTTACGCACCGAATATGGACGGCAAGGTTTATCTCTTCAATACAAATAACGGGCAGCAAGTAGCCGACCCCGTAGATGCCGGCAGCCCGATTTCTTCCTCCCCGGTCGTTTTTAATAACAATTTGATATTAGCCGGAGAAGACGGGCAGACCTGGGTACTGGATACCGAGAAGAATATTTTAAACAAATTCCTGGAAAAAAGCATGGGTAAAGTCTATGCTCCGCTGGCAATCAGTAACGGCATTGTCTATATGCATGCTCAAACCAATATTTTATTCGCCATAAGGGCGGATACCGGCGTAATACTGTGGAACAAACCGTTAGCGGATTAAGCGAGGTAATATTTAGTTGAACTGGTGGGATATTATTGCAATACAGCCGGTGGTCAATGTACTCATCGTGCTGTCCGACTTTTTATTTAATAACCCCGGCCTGGCAATTATCGTCCTGACCATAATTATTAATGCCATCATTTTACCGCTCACTCTCAAACAAATGAGAAGTGCCAAAGCGATGCAGGATGTCCAGCCTAAACTCCTGGAACTGCAGAAAAAATATGCCCGGGATAAGAATAAATTATCTCAGGAAACGATGGCCTTATATAAACAGGCCGGGATGAACCCCGTCGGGTGTCTGTTACCTATGCTGGTACAGATGCCGATATGGCTGGCTCTATATCAGTCTATTGTCAGAGTACTCGGTACGACACCGGAAGATTTCCTGAATCTATCCCGTTACCTTTATAACTGGCCGGGTAATTTTTCATCATTACCGTTATCGAACCAATTCCTGTGGCTCAACATGGGTTTACCGGACGGCTACATGATAATGCCCATTCTCGTGGGGGCGGCGATGTGGGTCCAGCAAAAAATGGTTACTATCCCCAGTCCGGACCCAAGACAGGCACAACAGGCCCAGATGATGTTATGGATGATGCCTCTGATGTTCGCCTTCTTTACTATGAGCGTTCCCAGCGGTCTGGCTTTATTCTGGGCAATTTCCAGTATCATCCGTATCGTAATCCAATATTTTGTTACCGGCTGGGGCGGTTTACGGCCGCAGAAGTCTAAACCCGCCGGACAGGCTATAGTCAAGAAAACAGCATAACACCGCTCAAGTCTGCCTTGAGTGTATCATACGGAGGTCTATATGGAATCTCTCGAAATGACCGGTAAAACCGTTGAAGACGCCATTGAACGAGCCCTTAAAAAACTGGGGGTTACCCGCGAAGAAGTTAAGATAACTATTTTACGGGAAGGAAAATCCGGTATGTTCGGTATCGGGGCTGAAGAAGCTGAAGTCCTGGTAGAAACCGTTGAAGGAAACCCGGCTTTCCCGGATAAGTCGGAAGCTGAAGCGGCCGCCAGGCAGATACTCGAAGACTTACTGAGATTGATGGGATTCAAAGCCAAAGTACTTACCGAAGAATCATTTATCGGTAATGATGACGAAGAACGTATACCGATAACTTTTAATATTACCGACGATGATGATGTCGGCATTTTAATCGGGCGCCACGGCCAGACGATGGCCGGATTACAGTATCTCGTCCGGATAATGCTGACCCGACGGATAGAAAATTCGCCGCCGGTAATTATCGATATCGACGGGTATAAAGAACGCCGTTATGACGCCTTAAGAGAAACCGCCAAACGGCTGGCGGAGCAGGTGAAAACCCGACGTATTCCGTTTACTCTGGAACCGATGCCTGCCATCGAGCGGCGGATTATCCATATGACGCTGGCTAATGATACCAATGTGACAACACAAAGTATCGGCGAGGGGGATGCCCGGAAAGTCGTTATCAGTCCGAAAAATGTCGGCAGATTCCACCGGCCGCCGCCGAACAACCGCTAGACTAGTTCGTCACGCTCACTTTATTTAACAAGGCGTATCCCAGCGGGGTCAATTCGTAACCCTGCACATAGGGTTTAATCAAGGCATACGTGCGTCCGAAATACAAAGGCAGTATCGCTGCGTCATTCACAATCATTTGCTCTGCATCCCGGTACATCTGCATCCGAAGAGTATTATCCGGTTCAATTGCAGCCTGTGTTAATAACGCATCTAATTCGGGATTACTGTAACCGCCGATATTGTTCTGGCCGCCGGTCCGGAATAATACATCCAGAAAATCCTGCGGATCGGGATAATCGGCAATCCAGCCGAAATCGTACATTTCATCTTTTTCCTGGCTTAAGACATAGGAAAAAACCTCTGCCTCCAACTGTCTTACCGTAACTTCAACACCAAGGTTCCGCTGCCATTCGGCAATTATACCGCCCATTAAACCGGAGATATTATTCCCCCAGCCTCCGGTAGTTATAACAACCGGAGGTAAATTAGCCGCACTGCCGTATTTGGAGGCGGCAAGCAACTGCTGTGCTTTTACGACGTCGAAGCTCAAACCCTGAAGTGCCGGATTATAACCGGGCATGTCGGGAGGTAGAATACCATCGGCTCTGGCCACGATATTATCCACCGCTAATGTAAGTACCCGGTCTTTATCAACGGCATGAGAAAACGCCTGCCTGACCGCCGCATCATCGAACGGGGGTTTCGTGGTATTAAATCCCAAATAACCGATACTCATCTCATCGGATATCTTCAATTCCTTGCTGACCGGATTGGACGGGTCGGTGGCCAAACCCAGATAATCGGTACCGATAGTGGTGACATCGATATCTCCTGTCTGATATAGCTGCATCGAATTGCCGCTGTAGAGTTTAAAGACGACCTGGTTTAACTTTGCTGTTTCACCGTAATAATCAGGGTTACGTTCCATTACCAGTGTCTGGTCGATAACCCACTGTTTCAGTTTAAACGGCCCGGTGCCGTTTGGTTTTTGCCACCACCTGCCGCCGGAGGCCACATTATTCCGGTCGACGACGAAAGCGGTAGGATAGGCCATTTTTTCGAGGAAATAGGGTATCGGAGCAGTAAGTTTAACCTCGAGGGTATAGTCATTAATAACTTTAACGCCGCTCAACTCGGGTGCCTGCCCGGATATCAGGGTGACAGCACCTTCGATGTCATTAAGGTAAGTCCCGGCGGTAAGCGACCGGGTTGCCGGATTAAGAGCCCGCTCCCAGGAATACTTAAAGTCATTCGCCGTAACGGCTTTACCGTCGTGGAATTTCACATCCCGGCGGAGATGAAAAGTATAAGTTTTACCGTCATCGCTTTTATCCCAGCTTTCCGCGATATCCGGTGCTATTTTCAAATGTTCGTCAAGCCGGACAAGACCGCTGAAGATTTGCATGATAAAGGAGGCCGACCCGACCTCAGCCGCACCCGCAGGGTCGAGCGTAATCGGGCCGGAATCCGAGAGATTCAATGTCCCGTGACCGCCCGGTGCCGTCTCCGCGGGCTTTAAAAGGCTGCAGGAACTTAATAACAGAACTACAGCCGTTATTAGAATAACCGCAAAAAGCCGGTAAGTATGTATGTTGATTAACCTTTTTCTTGAATTTAACATCATTTTTTTACTCGGCACCGATACTCTGCCGCCACAGTCTATCCAGTCCGTCCTGGTCGAAGCCGTAAACCTGCAATAATGCGGCATCATAAGTTGCTCCGTCACGGAATACGGACAGCAGTTCCGCCATCTTTTCCTTACCGTACTCGTCAAGGAGGAAATTAATTATGCTGTAGCTTTCTGCATATGAAATATAAGCCTGTTCCGCGACAGCCGAAAACGGACTCGAAATTGTTCTAATCGAAATCAATTTGTTTTCAGCGATAGCTTTAGCTAACCAGGTACCGTCATCCTGGTTTTGCACATAGGTAGCTAATCCTTCTTCGAGCCAGAGCGGTAAACCGGCTCCGTAAGGGTTATGAATATAATGCCCGATAGCCCAGTGCGTTAATTCGTGCGGCGTAGCTCCCAAGCCGAAACTTATCTGAATCGGAGAAACCCCGATGGCGATGACATCGAAACCCTGAAACGTTACGCCGCCCTGCCAATCCGGAGCGAATAACTGGGAACTTAACAGGTCGCTCTGCGAGCCGTAAATATAAATGCGGACCGTCCCGTCCGTGTACAAACCGATATCGTTTTCAATCTTCGCCAGGCCGTCCTGAGCCGCCTGCATCAGGGCATCGGCAAAATTATCGTTTCCCTCATACCAGTAGAGCGTCACCGGCCCTTGAGTTATAGACTTCCAGTTATGCTTCGTATCATCGAATTGGAATACCAGATGCTCCGTTTCCGCGGTATTTCCGGCGGTATCGGTGGCCGTCCACCAGTAGGTAATTCCAGTACCTTCCGGCAGGGCACTCTTCCGCATATCCCAGACCCATTGCGTATCTACCGATGCGGCGGGAGTAAATACGGCCCAGCTTTCACTGACTACTTGAGCAAAATTCTGCCTATTTACAACGTAATGCAATCGAAGTTTGTTGATAACCGAATTACTCAACGCCTGAATATGAAAAGTGATGGAATTGGGGAAATCCGCCTGTACCGAGGGTATTAAAGTGATCTCAGAAGCGGCTTCAGCAGGATTATGTAAAGCATAAAACGGTAACACCGCCAGCAATATTATTGCCACGCAGACGGCAATTCGAAACAGACGGGCTTTCATTAAAAGTGCAATCTCCGCAATTCAGGTATAATCAAACACCCTGATATAAATATCTTATTAATAAATACGGAAAAATATCCGTAGCATTACGTAATTTCCCCTGTACTTATCCCTATTTTCATATTTTAAACTCATTTCGTATCTAAGGCAATTATGAAGACCTTAACATTGCGACCGAAACGCTCAGATGCTATAATTTGAAAGGTATTGGGGATTAGTCTAGCGGTAGGACAGCGGACTCTGGATCCGTGAGGGAAGGTTCGAATCCTTCATCCCCAGCCATTTTTTTCAGTTATCATTTTACATTTTTCATTTCATATTCCGCTTATTCAATTATCTACCCCAATAATTTCTCCCCTCCCTGCTGACATTTTTTCTTTTCATCCGTTATTATTTACGAAAGTACTAATTCCGGGACTGGAAAATTACTACTAATTTCAGTCTCTCCGTTATAAAATATTCATATACCTCCGGAAATGATAACGAGATGACGACTGAAATGAAACAGGATAAACAGGCCAGATTGGCCGGCTTATACGAAGAGTACTACGACCGGATTGCCAGGTATGCCTGCACCCGAATCGGTAATCAATCGGATGCCGAGGATATTGCCGGGGAAGTATTCTTAAAGGCTCTGGATTCACTGGACTCCTTTAAAGAGCAGGGCCCGCCGATGCAGGTCTGGCTGTTTAAAATAGCTCATAATCTGGTGGTGGACTACTTGAGACGGAACAGTAAAATGAAAAGGGTACCGCTGGACGAGATAAACGTAGCTGACAAC
Source organism: uncultured Dehalococcoidales bacterium (assembly GCA_964547925.1). Taxonomy (GTDB): domain Bacteria; phylum Chloroflexota; class Dehalococcoidia; order Dehalococcoidales; family JAFGLR01; genus JAFGLR01. The sequence goes on along the minus strand of CAZJQF010000057.1, from coordinate 2,958 downwards.
AGCGACCCGGCAGCTGCGGCGGAACTCAGTTTCGAAATAGAAAGGGTCAAACAGGCTCTCAAACGGCTTTCCGCCGACCAGCAGGAGGTAATCCGCCTCAGGTTTCTCGCCGGATTAACCTCCCGGGAAGTCAGCTACCTGATGGGGAAAACAGACGGCGCCGTCCGGGAAATGCAGCGGGCCGCACTGGAAAGGCTCCGCCAGATTTTAAATGAACCGGTACGCAGGTAAACAGATGAACAACGAATTCAATAATATAATTGATGTTTGTATCGACCGTATCAACCGCGGCGAGACAATCGAAGCGTGTCTCAAGGATTATCCCGAACACGTTAAAGAACTCGAACCGCTGTTACGGGCGATGACCGAAACGCAGCAAAGCTATGCTTTTGTGCCGTCCGCCGATAAAAAGCGGACTGCGCGTCAGGAATTTTACGCTGCTCTAGAAAAGAAGCAGCCATCGTTATGGGAAAAGATATTTGCCCGGAGGGCAGTCTGGGCTACCATAGCCGCGGTTGTTGTCGTTATGGCCGGAGCTTATTTTGCCCTAAGAGTCACTTCCGTATTACCTGTTATCCCGACGACCGCTATAGCTTCGCCTTCCGCCGAAGGCAATTTCGCTTTCCTGGTAAGTGACGATGTGAACGCTATCGGGGAATTCAGCACGGTTAACGTTACCATCGATAAAGTTTCGTTACTTAAAATAAGCGATAGAAAAGAATGGATAGAGTTTACGCCCCAAATCCGGGAATTCGACCTTTCCTTATTACCCGGAGATATAACTCAGGAACTCTGGCGCGGTGATATACCGCAGGGTTCTTACGATAGAGTCGTAATTTATGTCAGCAGTATTAGCGGTGTCCTTAAAACCGGCGAAAGCGTAACGATAAAATTACCAAGCAATAAGCTGCAGATATCAGCCTCTTTCGAAGTGGGCCCGGATGCGGTAACCAGTTTCGTTTACGACCTGACGGTTATTAAAACCGGCAATGAACATAATGTAAAATACATCCTCAAACCGCAGGCCGGGGAAAGCGGGGCTACCCAGCAACCTCAGACAACCAACACTCCGGAGAATAACGGCAAAGGCAAGTCCGGAAAATAACACCTGACATTTTGTACGCTATCTTCGTTATCAATAATAGAAACTGCAAATTTGTCCGCAATTCAGGAGGGGGAAGATGAAAATAACTATTGGAGTTCTTATCAGCGTTTTTGCAATTCTGGCGCTGGTGTTAGGGGGATGTACCTCGAGTGCTACTTCCTCCATAGCATCCGGGAACACCGGTAAAATCGAGGTCAGGGTAACCGACGCCCCGCCCGATAAGGAAATAACCGCTATCAAGGTTACTGTAGATAATGTTGAGATTCATCTGGGCATCGATGAAGCTAACCAGGAACAGGAAACCGAGCAGGAACAAGAAAACGGTAACGGCCAGAACCAGAATAACAACCAGAATCAGAACCAAAACCAGACAACAACCACCACGAATACCACAACTGCTGAGGACCCGGAAGATAATAGCGGCTGGATGGACATCGCCCTCTCCGGCAGTAACACCTTCGACCTGCTTCAGATTCAGGGACTGGAACAGGTTCTGGCGGTCGGTGATTTAGCCGCCGGTACTTATACCCAGATTCGCTTTGAAGTCTCCAAAGTCGAAGTAACTTTTGCCGGGGAAGCACCGGTAACAGCCAGAATACCGTCCGGCAAACTGAAGTTCGTCCGTCCTTTCACGATTGTTGCCGGAGAAACTACCGTTCTGTTATTCGATTTTGACGCCGCCAAATCCGTAAACATAACCGGTAAAGATATAATATTTAAACCCGTTATCAAGCTCTCGGTAACCGAAAAACCGGGTACTCTGGAAATCACGACTCCCTCCCTGCCTAACGGCGGTGTAGGTACGGCTTATAACGCTTCTTTAGCCGCGATGGGCGGCAAAACTCCATACACCTGGACCACTACCAGCACTATCCCCGGCCTGACACTGTCATCTGCCGGCGTTCTTTCCGGAACCCCGACTACCGCAGGTGATTATATTTTAGAAGCTAAAGTCACCGATAGCGCCGCCACTCCGAAGACGGCTACCAAGAGTTACACGATAAGCATTGCCGCACAGGGTGTATTACAAATCACCACGACCGGTCTGCCCGATGGGATGGTCGGCACAGCTTACAACGCGACCGTACAGGCCATCGGCGGTACCTTACCGTACGTCTGGAGTATCCCGGCCGCTAATTTACCGGCCGGACTTACGTTGAATGCGGCCACGGGTGAAATTACCGGCACGCCAACCGTTGCCGGCGATACTACTATTACCGTGTTTGTTACCGATAGTGCTTCCCCCGCGGCGGTGGATACTCAGGCTCTTACGATACACATTGCCGAAGCACCGGCCACCGACTAATTAAACCTGACTTTTTCTTCCTTAAAGAGAGGCGGCTTTCCCGGCCGCCTCTCTATTTTTTGAGTTTGTTTTTTCCAATTGGTATAATTACGGTGGCCCCGCTGAAATCAGTTATTCATATTAATTAGCCTTTGTCAGGGTCGGTTTTCAAGAAGTATCTATGAGGAGAAACGAGAATGAGTTTAGCAGGAAAAACAGCTTTAGTGACAGGTGCCTCACATGCTAAAGGAATCGGCAGGTCTATCGCTTTGACTCTGGCGAAAGAAGGCGTGAATGTCGCGGTTACCGGTCATTCTAATTTTGCCGGGGCACAGGCTGTCGCCGAAGAGATAAAACAGCTTGGTGTGAAATCATTTGCCGTAAAGATGGATGTGAATGAATTCGCCGATGTGCAGAGAGCCGTGGCTGAAGTTAAAAACGCCCTCGGACCGGTAAATATTCTGGTAAACAACGCCGCGCAAATGGGACAGTTTATTACCATTGCCAAAGCCGATATCGATATGTGGCATAAAAACGTTTACACCACCCTCTTTTCCGCTTTTCACTG
>CAZJQF010000056.1:2380-12041 GCA_964547925.1 uncultured Dehalococcoidales bacterium | reverse complement strand
ACCAGAATACCCAGCACGATAGCCTGCCACCAGTTGATGGGCAATTGCAACGGCCAGGGTATCAGGAACAGAAAACTGACAATAATTGCTCCGCCCACTCCGGCAAACGCTCCCTCCCAGGTCTTCTTCGGGCTGATAGCCGGGGCTAAATGGTGTTTGCCCCATTTCCGCCCGATTAAATAGGCGGCACTGTCAGAGGCAAAGGTAACGAGTAATCCCAGGAAAACCCAGTTACGGCCGTCCAGCGGACCCCGCAGGGCAATCCAGTGGCTTAACAGCCAGCCGATAAAGAGTATGCCGGCCACCGTCCAGGCCCAGCCGGTAAATGCCTGCTCCTTATTCTTGCGGAAAACCATAAATACCAGCGGTAAAATCACCGCTGAAGTTAACAGGACGGGCAGGACATATGCGAAGGTGCAATACGGGCTTAACATAAAAAGAATTGCCCAGACGATACCGAAATAGGTCAGAGCGGGCACTCTATTCGTTTTCAGGATTTGATAAAATTCCCAGAGCGCGACCGCCCCCCAGCCGGCGACGAGAATCGGGAACCACGGATTCCCGAACCATACGATAGCGATAACGGCAGGTATCAAAATAAGGGATATAATTAAACGCGGCTTAAGCACCGAAGCGCCTCTGTTTATTGCGGTAGAATTCCAGGGCTTTATCGATTTCGGCGGCATTAAAATCCGGCCAGAGGACGTCGGTAAAATAGATTTCGCTGTAAACGGTCTGCCAGATCAGAAAATTGCTTAAACGGGTTTCGCCGCCGGTACGAATTACTAAATCGACATCCGGCATCCCCGATGTATAGAGGTAATTACCGATTAACTTTTCGCTGATTTTATCAGGAGCTATTCCTTCGGAAACCATCCGGCGTAACGCTCCGGTTATTTCATCACGCCCGCCGTAATTAAATGCCACGCTGAAGACCATCCCTTTGTTGTCTTTGGTCAATTCCGTAGCCTGTTTGATGGCTTCCTGAAGTCCGGCAGATAATCCTGAAAGATTACCCAAATGCCGTAATTTGATGTTGTTCCGGGATAAATCCTTGGTCTCGCTTTGCAGGAGTGCTTCCGATAAATCGAGTAACGTATCGACCTCAGATGGTGAACGGCGCCAGTTCTCCGTTGAAAAACCGAAGACGGTCAAATAGGGCAGATGCTTATTTGCTAAATGTTCGACCGCGATGCGCAGGCTTTTTACGCCTGCTTTATGCCCGTCACCTGCCGGCAAGCTGTGCTTTTCCGCCCAGCGGCGGTTGCCGTCCATAATAATGGCGATATGATTGGGTAAATGTTCGAATTTATCCGTGACAGCCATCCTGTATCGCAAAGGCAGATTAGAATTTGGTAATTTCGGCTTCTTTGTTCCGTCCGATTTGGTCTGCTTCCGCGGTGATACCGTCGGTTAGCTTTTGCAGTTGGACTTGAGCCCGCTTGTTTTCGTCCTGGGATATTTCCTTATTCTTTTCCATATCCTTGAGCTTGTTGATGGCATCATGGCGGACGTTACGGATAGCGACTTTATCTTCCTCAACCTTCCTCTTCACTACTTTGACCAGTTCCTGCCGTCTCTCTTCGGTGAGCGGAGGAATGTTAAGACGGATAACGTTGCCGTCGCTGAGAGGATTCAGTCCGAGATCGGATTTTAAAATCGCTTTTTCAATGGCGTGCAATGCCGTTTTATCCCAGGGTTGAATCACCAGAAGTCTGGCTTCCGGAGCGGTCGTACGGGCAATCTGATTAAGCGGCGTGGGCACGCCGGCATAATCGATACGCAGTCCTTCCACAAGAGCCGGTGAAGCATGGCCGGTACGGATGCCCGCCAGTTCTTTCTTCAATACCTCCAGGGAAGACCTCATTTTTTCTTCGGTCGTGCGGAGAACATCAGCAATCATCTTTACACCTCACTGGAAACTAGAGTTCCGATAGGTTGGCCGGAAACAGCCCGTTCAAGACTGTTCTTAGTTTGCAGATCGAAGACGATTATGGGCAACTTGTTTTCCAGACACAATGATAGTGCCGTGGAATCCATTATTTCCAGACGCAGGTTGATAGCCTGCATGTAGGTAAGCTTATCGAATTTTTTGGCTTTCGGGTTTTTATGCGGGTCGGCGGAATAAATACCGTCGACTTTGTTTTTGGCCATTAACAGGATTTCCGCATTAATTTCGATGGCTCTTAAGGCCGCAGCGGTGTCGGTGGACATATACGGGTTACCGGTTCCGGCGGCGAAGATAACGACCCGCCCTTTTTCCAGGTGGCGGATAGCCCTCCGGCGGATGTATGGTTCGGCGACTTCCTGAATATTAATGGCGGACTGGGTCCGGGTTACCACGCCCATTTTTTCCAGAGCGTCCTGTAAAGCCAGGGCGTTAATGACGGTGGCGAGCATTCCGGCGTAATCGGCGGTTGCTCTGTCCATACCGGCCTTTTGCGCCAGGTGGCCGCGTAAGATATTACCGCCGCCGACGACAATAGCGACTTCGACGCCGGCATCCGCTAATTTTTTAATTTCTTTGGCTACCCGGGTAATCGTAGACGTATCGATGCCGTGATCAGCATTGCCGCTGAATGATTCGCCGCTGAGTTTCAGCAAGATACGTTTGTACCCGGGTGCGATCATTATTTTGTTTCTTCGCCCAGTTCAAATCGGGCAAACCGTTTTATTTTAATATTCTCGCCTGTTTTCGCGATAGCATTATTAATGATATCCTGTACGGTTATCGTTGTGTCGCGGATGAACGGCTGTGTTAATAAAGCGGCGGTGGCCGGGTCGATATCTATATTTTGGGGCACATCCTCTTTATTAATGCAGACCGGTGCCATCGCGGCGATTTGCATGGCAATGTTATGTGCCAGTTCTTTGAAATCTTCGGTCCGGGCGACGAAGTCCGTCTCGCAGTTCACTTCGACGATGACGCCGATGCGTCCGCCGGCATGAACGTAGGATTCGATTACACCCTGGGCGGTGGTGCGGGCGGCTTTCTTTTCCACTTTAATCAAGTTCTGCTCTTTAAGAAGAGCTAAGGCTTTATCGATATCCCCGTCTGTTTTAACCAGGACACCGCGGCAGTCCATAACGCCGGCGCCGCTAACTTTACGGAGATTTTTAATCTGCTCGGCACTGATATCCAATTTAATTCACCTTCCTCAATACTTAGCGGGTCTTATTTCCCGGCTTCTTCGCCTTCAGCTCCAGGGGCTTCAGCAGCAGCTTCCGGTTGGGCCGGAGCGGCGGCCGCTGTCGGCATAATTCCCTGTTTGCCTTCGATGACCGCATCGGCGATTTTACTGCAAACCAGTTTAATCGCCCGGATTGCATCATCATTTGCCGGGATAACATAATCAATATCATCGGGGTCGCAGTTCGTATCGACAACCGCAACGACCGGAATTTCCAAACGCTTGGCTTCGGCCAGCGCGATATCCTCTTTAGTCGGGTCAACGATGAATATCACTGACGGCAGCGCCGTCATTTCTTTAAATCCGCCGAGATTGCGGTTCAGGCGTTCGATTTCCTCTTCGAATCCCTGGGCTTCTTTCTTGGGCAGCCGGTTAAAATCGCCCTTTACTTTCTGGTTTTCCAGTCTGACAAGGTAATCGATACGGCGCTGAATGGTAGTGAAGTTAGTCAGGGTGCCGCCCAGCCACCGGCGGTTAACATAGAACATACCGCAGCGCTTGGCTTCCTGCTCGACTGATTCCTGAGCCTGCTTTTTGGTACCGACGAAGAGGACATTGCCGCCTTCGCCGACAACCTGTTTAACGTAAGCACAGGCTTTTTCCAATAAAGCCGCCGTCTGCTGCAGGTCGATAATGTGTATATCATTACGTCTGGTAAAGATATAAGTTTTCATCTTCGGATGCCAGCGGCTGGTCTGATGACCGAAATGAGCCCCGGCCTCCAAAAGTTGTTTAATTGTTGCTGTATCTGGCACGCTAAATCCCCCTTCTACTCCCGTAGTATTCCCAAGTATATTGACTTTGTAAAGTATAGCATAAAAAGTATTTTCACAGCAAGAATGGCGTGTTTATCCGGTGAAAACCAGATGAGAAATGGCCCTTGGAAAATAATAAATAGAAAAAACCTCAGGTTTTTTATTATATTCCTGCTATAATAGTTACCGATGACTGAATCCAAATTAGTGCTTTTTGACGGAAATGCCCTGATACACCGGGCTTATCATGCAATCCCGCCTTTGACGATAAAAAAGACCGGGGAAATGGTTAATGCTGCCTACGGCTTCGTTGCGATGCTTCTCAAGGTAATTAATGAAATTAAGCCCACCTGTTATGCCATCGCTTTCGATAGAAAAGCGCCGACGTTCCGCCATAAGCTTTTCGACCGGTATAAAGCCCAGCGTCCGGCGATGCCGGAAGAACTTGCCGGACAGTTAGGCCGTGTCAGGCAAATTGTCGAAGCCTTCAATATGCCGGTCTTTGAAATGGACGGCTTTGAGGCTGACGATATGCTGGGGACTCTTTCCAGGCAGGCGAGCGAACAGGGTATCGAGACGATTATCGTTACCGGCGATGCCGATGCGATGCAGCTTGTTTCGCCCGCCGTTAAAGTCCTTTATCCCAAACCGCGGAAAAGCTTCAGCGACACCATGCTTTATGATGAGTCCGCCGTTTTGGAAAAATACGGCGTGAAACCTGAGCAAATCGCCGATTTGAAAGCCTTGCAGGGCGACACCTCCGATAATATTCCCGGCGTGCCGGGTATCGGGCCTAAGACGGCAGTCACCCTTTTGCAGCAGTTTGCTTCCGTGGAGGATATATATAACCGTATCGACGAAGTAACACCTCCCAAGCTGAAAGAAAAACTGGTTACCAGCGAGGCAATTGCCCGGCAAAGTAAAGAATTGACGACGATAGTGACTGATGCCCCCGTAACATTGGACCTGAATTCCTGCGGGGTATCCAATTTCGACCGTAATAAGGTCAGCGAACTTTTCCGGGAGATGGAATTTTATAGTCTGGTGAATAAGCTACCGGGTACGGCCGCGGCGGAAAAGCCGCAGTCCCAGATGCAGATGCGTTTAGATGCGGAACCAGTGCCCGGCACCTGCAAAATAATAAATACGTCTGAAGGTCTGACTGAGCTGGCGGAAAGTCTAAAATCCGCCAAGACTTTTTCTTTCGATACCGAGACTACCGGATTGAATCCGCTCGCAAGTAAACTGGTAGGCATCTCTGTTTCAACGGCGGCGGGACAGGCGTCGTATATCCCGGTAGGACACGACTTAACCCTCGGCCAGTCTCCGCAGTTAGCCGGAGAAGAGATTATTAAAGTATTAAAACCTATATTTGAAAGCCCGGACATTGCGAAAGCCGCCCATAACGGGAAATTCGATATGGCGGTGCTGGCGGAATTCGGTATCGGTGTAAATAATCTGGCTTTCGATACGATGGTCGCCGCTTATTTACTGGGAGAAAAGAGCCTATCACTTAAAGGTCTGGCTTTTGAAAAATTCGGTGTCGAAATGACCCCGATAACCGATATTATCGGTACGGGCCGGCAGCAGATTACGATGTCCCAGGCAGACATCGGCAAAGTGGCTGATTACTGCGGTGCCGATGCCGATATGACAGGACGGCTGGCCTCCTTCTTCCATCCCGAGCTTGAAAAACAGGAGCTCTGGCAGCTCTTCGCCGAAGTGGAAATGCCGCTTGTGCCGGTTCTCCAGACTATGGAACGGGATGGCGTCCTGCTGGACACGGTCTTGTTACAACAGCTATCCCGGCGTCTCGGGACCGATTTATTAAAGCTCGAAGCTGATATCTATAACGCGGTCGGTCACCAGTTTAATATTAACTCCTCTCAGCAGTTGAGCGGCATCCTTTTCGAGGAATTAAATTTGCCCAAGGCACGGAAGACGGCCAGCGGTTATTCGACGGATGCTTCGGTATTGGAAGAATTACGCTCGGCTCATCCGGTTATCGGCCTGATTCTGGATTACCGCCAGCTGACCAAATTGAAATCAACCTATATCGATGCCTTGCCGGCACTGGTAAACCCGAAAACAGGCCGGGTACATACCAGCTTTAACCAGACCCGGACGACTACCGGCCGGTTATCTTCCTCCGACCCGAATTTGCAAAACATTCCTATCCGCAGCGACCTCGGCAAACAGGTCAGGCGGGCGTTCATCGCCCCGGCCGGCGCGGTCTTGCTGGCGGGGGACTATTCCCAGATTGATTTAAGGTCGTTAGCCCATTTGTCTCAGGATAAAGCCCTGATGGAGGCATTCCGAAACAATGAAGATATCCACGCCGCTACGGCAGCCAAACTTTATGACGTGCCCTCGGATAAAGTAACGCCGGATATGCGGCGGCTGGCCAAGACGGTTAACTTCGGTGTAATCTACGGAATGAGCGAATACGGACTGGAGCAGGCTACCGAGTTGTCCCGGGAAGAAGCCGGCAAGTTTATCAAGGCCTATTTTGAACGGTATCCGCAGGTAACCGAATATCTGGAAAATACCAAACAGCAGGCGAGAACCAGAGGTTACGTTCAAACTCTGTTAGGCCGTCGGCGTTATATCCCTGAAATCAATGCCTCTAACCGTATTATTAGGGAAGCCGCCGAACGGATGGCTATCAATATGCCCGTTCAGGGCACCTCCGCCGATATCATTAAAGTGGCTATGGTCAAATTAGCTAAAGAGATGAAACAGCGAAAAGTAAAGAGCCGGATGATTTTACAGGTCCACGATGAGCTGATTTTCGAGGTGCCGGAAGAAGAATTAACGGCGATGCAGGAACTTGTGCGTCAGACTATGGCGGATGCCGTAAAACTGAGCATACCGGTGAAAGTCGATATGATGCAGGGCCTGAATTGGGGAGAAATGGAGTAATCTATGCCTGAACTGCCGGAAGTCGAAACCGTAAAAAATGAAATAGCCCCGTATGTGATAAAAAGATATATCAAAGAGGTCGTTCTATTGTGGGACGGTATTGTTCGGGAGCCTGCGGCGGTTGAATTCAAATCCCGGTTGGCCGGGCGGAAAATTAAAGACGTTGCCCGCCGGGGCAAATACCTGATGTTCCATCTTAACGCGGCGGACGTCCTGATATTACATTTGAAAATGACCGGTTCTTTACTGGTCGGCAATTCTACCGATGAGCCGCCCAAATATACCCGGGCAATAATTCATCTGGACAACGGTAAAGCCGTGTTCTTCCGCGACCCCCGCAAGTTCGGGCGGATGTGGCTGGTTGACGATATCGATACGGTTATCGGCAAGCTTGGCCCGGAGGCCTTGAGCAAAGACCTCACGGAAAAACGCTTTGCCGGGCTGATATCAAAACGGAAAACGCCCAGTAAAGCTCTGCTGTGCGACCAGGAGTGTATTGCCGGTGTCGGTAATCTTTACGCCGATGAAGCTTTGTTTTTAGCGAAAATCCATCCGCTGCGTCCTGCCTCCAGTCTGGATGAAGAAGAGATCTCCCGGCTGCATAAGGCAGTTCGCGAAGTGCTGCTGGCCGGGATTAAAAACAAAGGGGCCAGCATCGTCAACTATTACCGGCCGGATGGTTCCAAAGGCACCGCCCACAGCGAATTCCGGGTGGCCCGCCGCGGTAAGCAGCCCTGTTATGTCTGCGGTACACCGATTGAGAGGATTGTCGTTAGAGGCCGGGGGACATATTTTTGTCCGAAATGCCAGATACTAAATCAGAAATCATAATTTAAAGATCAGAAATACAATTCAGAAATACAATAAAGTGAGATAGTAGAATGACTAAATTGCTCTTCGGGACGGGCGGGACGCCGAACAGCACTCCTTTGCCTCCTTCGACGGTGGCCGGCATCGAGCGGATTGCGGAACTCGGATTGGGCTGTATGGAAATGGAGTTCGTCCGCGGCGTTCATATGGGCAAAGAGACAGCTCTTCAGGTGGCGGCAGCCGCTGCTAAATTTAAAGTGAAACTGACAGCTCACGCTCCTTATTTTATTAATTTGAATTCGGCGGAAATCGATAAAGTTAAAGCCAGCCAGTACCGGATTCTCCAGACTGCCCGCATTGCCGGGCTGTGCGGGGCGGAGAGTATCGCCGTTCACGCGGCTTTTTACGGCGGCGAATCTTCGGAAAAAGTGTACCGGACGGTTAAGCAGTATCTGAACGAAGTTTTGGCAAGGCTGGCTGAAGAAGGAAATAAGGTGTGGATAAGGCCGGAGGTGATGGGTAAAGGCACCCAGTTCGGCACTATCGAAGAATTAGTGAATTTGAGTGCCGAGTTGCCGATGGTTTTACCGGTTGTCGATTTCGCTCACTGGCACGCCCGTACCGGGAAGAATAATACCTATGATGAGTTTGCCGCGGTGCTGGAACAAATAAAGCAAAAGCTAGGCCGGAAAGCCCTCGATAATATGCATATGCACATTTCCGGTATTAAGTACGGATTGAAAGGCGAACTGAAACACCTGGATTTACAGGACTCGGATTTAAATTACCCTGACTTGATGCGGGCTTTGAAGGACTACGAAGTCGGCGGTTTTGCCATCTGCGAAAGTCCCAGTCTGGAAGACGATGCTTTACTCCTCAAAAAGACCTACGAGAGTTTATAAAATCATAACTTTAAAATAATAACTGATCACCAATAACAAACTACGAATTACAGCAGTCAAGGAAAATGTTTGACAAATTACACGAAACCGTGTAAAATACTCTGAAAATACACATGGATTGAGGCATTATGATAAATACGCCTGCTGGTCTTTTAAAAAAAGAACCGGCATAACGGAATCACTTGAAGAGTAATCTGGCGGAATACAAGCTCGTTGAATTATGGCGGGATTTGATATCCCGGGAAGATATGCTGGTGACTGAAACCGGCGAGCCGCTCAGGATTATTTATCCCGGGCGCTTGAATGACGGCCGCGGGGCGGATTTCCGGGATGCCGTTATAGTAAATGGTGAGGAAGTCCGGCAGGGCGAAATCGAACTCCACGTTAACTCCGGGGACTGGGAAGCCCACGGTCACCATCAGGACAGTACTTATAATAGCGTTATTTTGCATGTCGTTCTGGAAAATAATAGTTCCCTGACGATGCACCGGGCTAACGGTGAAATATTGCCCACTCTTTGCCTGCACCGGTATCTGGAAAAGAGACTGCAGCCCGCCGTACCGGTACTGCCGTGCTCCGAAATCGCCGCCGAAAATCCGGAAAAAGTAAAACAAATATTAGATAAAGCCGGGGAAGCCCGGTTTATGCAAAAAGCCGCACAATTTCAGGGAGAATTGCAGCAGCACCAAGCCGGGGAGGTGTTATACCGGGGCATTCTGGGTGCATTAGGCTACTCGAAGAACAAAAATCCCTGTCTCAAACTGGCAGAAATAGTGCCGTTATCGGTTTTAGAATCATTAGCTCGCAGCTTGCCGGAGCCAGAGTGTTTACGGCACCAGCAGGCTTTATTATTCGGTGTCGCCGGATTGCTGCCTTCCCGGCGTTCCGTTTACGAGGGAAGCCCAAAAGACATTTACGTCGCCGCTCTGGAAAATTTATGGGCTAAGTATTATATCCGGGAATCTTTACCGCCGGGCAGCTGGCAGTTATTTAAAGTCCGTCCCAATAATTCTCCTTTGCGCCGCATTGCCGCATTAACTCAGTTAATCTGGAATTATCAGCAAGGGGGCCTGCTTAATTC
>CAZJQF010000056.1:0-2280 GCA_964547925.1 uncultured Dehalococcoidales bacterium | reverse complement strand
ATCATCAATTCCGCCTGCCGTCAGCAGGGGTTAATTCACATTTATAAGACATTATGCATACAGGGAAAGTGTTACGAGTGTTATTTAAGGTAATTGCTGTTATTAATTACTTCAACATCTTCCGAAGCGGGGAGAAAGAAATTAGGGTCCATCTCTTTCTCCCCCTTCGGCTTCCCTCTCTATCTCTGACAAATACCGTCATTTTGGTTTCGAACATTAACGTGCCGCTTACGCTGCGGATGCCCCTTTATGAATTCATAAATCATATCTCATAAATCTTAAATCAATTTTTGCACCCCTGCTCGTTTCGCTGTTATAATGGCCTCAGATTCGGGTCGGGACGGGTATTTCCGACCGGATAGAGAGGTTAAAATGTCTGACGAACAGGAAAAACAGGAAAAACTCCAGATGATGCGCCACTCGGCGTCACATGTACTGGCGGCCGCAGTGCAAACTATGTTCCCGGGGGCAAAATTCGGCATCGGCCCGGCCATCGAAAACGGCTTTTATTACGATTTCGATTTACCGCGCAGCCTGACGCCGGAAGACCTGCCGGCTATCGAAGAAAAGATGCAGGAGCTGATTAAAGCGGCCCAGCCCTTTGTCTGCGAAAGCATCACGAAAGACGCCGCGAAAGCGTTGTTCCAAGACCAGCCGTATAAGCTGGAGCTTATCAACGAACTGGCCGATAACGACATAACTATATATAAGACCGGCGACTTCACCGATTTATGCGCCGGCCCTCATGTAAAATCAACCCGCGAGGTTACCATCGACGGCTTTAAGCTGGAAAAAGTCGCCGGGGCATACTGGCGAGGTTCCGAAAAGAATCCCATGCTCCAGCGTATTTACGCCATCGCCTTCCGGACTCGAAAAGAGCTCGATGAGTATATTAAACTCCAGGAAGAAATAAAGAAGCGGGACCACCGGAAAGTCGGGAAGGACCTCGACCTGTTTCTTATCCCGGAGGAAATCGGCGGCGGTCTGGTTATCTACACGCCTAAAGGCGGCCGCATCCGTACGACTATTGAGGATTTCTGGCGCAAGGAACATTTTGCCGCCGGTTATGAAATCCTCTATACGCCGCATATCGGTTTAAGCAAGCTCTGGGAGACCAGCGGCCATTTGGGATTTTATAAAGATAATATGTATGCCCCGATGAAAATCGAGGAGCAGGATTATTACATCAAGCCGATGAACTGCCCGTTCCATATTCTGGCCTATAAATCACAGCGGCGTTCTTACCGCAATTTACCGTTACGCTGGGCGGAACTGGGCACGGTGTACCGCTTCGAACGTTCCGGAACGCTTTCGGGTTTGATGAGAGTCCGCGGTTTCACTCAGGACGATGCCCATATCTTCTGTACGCCGGAGCAGATGAATGCCGAGGTTTCCGAAGTGCTGCGGTTTTCGCTCTACATGCAGAGGACTTTCGGGTTCGAGAAACTGAAGGTCTATCTTTCGACGCGCCCGTACGATGCCATCGGCGAAGTGAAAATGTGGGAAGATGCCCAGGAAGCCTTACGCCGGGTTATCGACGAGAATAAACTGGAATATAAAGTAGACGTGGGCGGCGGGGCTTTCTACGGTCCGAAAATCGATATCAAACTCGAAGATGCTCTGGGACGCGAGTGGCAGACCACGACTATCCAGTTCGACTTCAACCTGCCCGAGCGGTTCGAGATGGTGTATATCGGTGCCGACGGACAGGAGCACCGTCCCTATATGATTCACCGGGCCCTTTTCGGCTCCTGGGAACGGTTCTTCGGGCTGCTTATCGAGCATTACGCAGGGGCTTTCCCGGCCTGGCTTTCCCCCGTGCAGGTGGCCCTTATCCCGATATCTGATACCCATGTGGAATATGCCCGCAGGCTGGAAAAAGAGCTTAAAGCGGCGGAGGTCAGGGTAACCGTCGATGACAGTTCGGAGAGAATGAACCAGAAGATACGTTTAGCCCAACTGGATAAAATCCCTTATATGCTGGTGGTCGGGGATAAAGAAATTGCCGCCGAAGCCGTCGCCGTGCGTTTCCGCACCGGCGAGCAAGCCGTTATGCCCTTTGCCGAGTTCAAGGCCAAACTTCTCCAGAATATTACATCGAAAGCGATTGATATCAAGCTTTAATTTCCTGATTTATAATTTAGGATTAATGATTTAAGAAAATTTTGTAGGGGCGACCCTTACGGTCGCCCTTTTGGTTTTCTTCGTTCTTTCGTAGGGGCAGCCCCCTGTGGCTGCCCTTTTTAAACTGGGGCGTATGGCCATACGCCCCTACGTTTT
>CAZJQF010000055.1:0-12183 GCA_964547925.1 uncultured Dehalococcoidales bacterium | reverse complement strand
ACACAATTCGACCCTTCCCTTGTAGAGGTATTTTTACATATTCCGGAAGTCGAACTTCTCGAAATCATCAAAATACAATAGGCCTTTTCTTACATACCGTCTCAGGCGGGTTATTTTAAAACACCGTTTTATCCGCTATTTCTTTGCTTCCACCCCTCGACAGGAATTACTACCCGGGGATGAACCGGACTGTCTGCCACGTAACCCTTCGTGAACAGGTCTTTAGGGTCGATGTGATAACGCATCCGTTTATCCGGTCGGAATCCCGCCTGCCGTTTAACGAAAATAGCCTGCAGCTCCTGTCCTTTGGCGTAAATCTCTTCTTTAGTTGCCCCGCGGTCTTTCTTCACTTCGGCTAGATTGATATCAATGGCACCGACCGGACAGACCAACTCACAGGTCGTGCAGTACATACAGGTGGGTAATATCGGATTATCCGCTTCAAGGTCGATAGCATCCCTCGGACAATTCTCTTCGCAGAGTCCGCAATTAGTACATTTTTCTTTATCGATTTTTATCCCGTAGTGATGCTTAATCCATTTAGCATAGTTTTCCGGCTCGAAAGCCGGTCCGTAAAGCTCCAGATACTCCTGCCCGGGGGGTAGTTTGGGAATAAGGTTTGTCTCACCCTGGGAAATACGCCGGCTGCGGTCCGCCATTTGTTTACCGAATTCCTCGGCTTGTTTAAGGGAAATTTCATCCGGATGTCCCTCGGTTTGCCAGGGTATTTGAGCGTAGGACATCGAGGCATTGCCGTACCAGTCATCCCACCCGATAACCGTTAAGCCGCGGTCGTTCATCGCTGTCCAAGTTCTTTCCATCGCAGGGCCGGGAGATTTACCGTGAGTCATGAATATGAAGTAATGCTGCTTTTCTGCCGGGGTAAACTTTTGAACAAAATTGTTGTTATAGATAAATTGCCATTCCCGGCTCGGCACATTATTGATAAAATCCATCACATTAGGCGTCATCGTGCTGCGCCAGACCGGCGACCCGATACCGATCAAATCGTATTCCAGCAGATGTCCCATTTTCATCCCGGGCACACCATTAGCCCCCCGGAGTGCCACAATATCGCATTGGTCGGTAACCTGCTTCATCCCTTTGTGGATAGCATGGGCGATTTTCCGTGTACTACCGCATACAGAGTAATAAATAATCAAACACTTCATTGCATCCTTCTCCATTCGTTGTTCACTCGATTTGAATTACTTATAATGTTAAGAATTTCATTTCTCTCTAAGACGTTAGAGTTTCGACCAGTTCGTTAATATTATCAAGGTCTTCCAGGCGATTAAGCAATTCATACGCCTTATCCGCTTTATGTAAAGTAATTACACCGGAATATTTAACATTCGTGAAGAATTTATTTTTAATCTCTTCCCTGGTTAATGGCGTCAACCGGTAATCACCTCTCGGAAGTTCGGTCAAGCCAGCATACTCCCTTCCGTCTTTCATCCTGATTATAACTTGTGAGGTCATTCTCTTACCGGTTCCGGTCAAATCTACCTTTATTTTATTGATAAGCCCGGCAATTTCCGGGTCATTTATCGCCTCGTCTTTATAATAATCCAGTTTAATATCTTTTCGAAGTATAATACTGGCGACGTTATAATAAAGGTTAAGTATGGCAGCCGCCTGAGGTGAATTCTGCGTCTGGAAAGGCTGTATCAGGAAAGAACCATTCCATGAGGAATTAACCTTGATCCGAACTTCATCGATATCATTAGCATCGATCTTGTCCTGCGTAACTATTTTCAACACCGTTTCAATGCTGCTGTGATTGCCGCGGCAACAGGGAAATAGCTTAAATTCTTCATCGGCATAATATTGTTCCCCGAGACCGGCAGTAAGTATTTCCTCTCTCACTTCCCGGCAGTATTGCTGGTAATAACCGAACGGGCCGAACAGAAAATCCTTCGGTCCCGTAAAACCTCTTTTCGCCAGTTCTACCGACATGATACCGTTCCAGCCGGCCAAGCCCTGGCTGATTTTAAAGCTGTGGGTATATTCCATAACCGGCTGCATCGTACCGCCAATCTGGGTAAAAACTATCCCCAGAGCGTTTGTCATCTGCTCCCGGTTTAAATTCATCAGCCTGCCGGCTATCGCGGCCGCAGCAAAACGGCTGCAAGTAGCCGCCGGATCCCAGCCTAAATCCCAAGGTCCGGCTCCGGCGTTCCCGATGCGGGAGGCTAAATCGTCACCCAATACCAGCGCGGTAATCAAATCCTTACCGCTCAATCCCAGTTTTTCCGTCATTACGAAAGCGGTAGGAACGGAAGTCGCACTGTAATGACCCGGACTTTTTGTCCCGTTGATATCCGGCCCGCCGGCAGGTTCGAAATCGTTCGACCTGGCCATCACGCCCATAGCTAAAGCCACGTTAGCGGCCGGTAATTTATACCCCAGCCCCAATACCGTACTTTCCGGAGACCCACCCCACCCCCTGACCATATCCAAAACCATATCAGCCCCGGATGAATGGATGCCGCCGAGTAAGCACCCGATAGTATCGATTATCCTCATCCTGGCATAATCTACGGTATCCGAATCCAAATCCTCATAATTTACATCGATAAGGTTAGAAATTAATTGCCGGGTAATATCCATCAATATCTCCCGATATGCGTCCGAGACGGACTTGAGGTAAATTCTAACATATTAATGCGTTAAATTATAGCTTTTCCGAAGGTTGTTCGGATAAAGGAAGCCCCGGTAGATTGTTTGCAATCGATCTCGCCTTCCGATTTCAGCAGGTTAATGAAAGAACTTAACTTAATCGCGGAAACTCCAGGGCGATTAATGTTATTAAATTACCGGTTGTTTATTAGTTTGCTTCTTAAGGTCCGCCAGATGCGGTTTAATAAAATCACTTTATCCGGTGCAGGGTTCCGGAGACCATACTTATCTGTGACATAAGCCTCAGTCAGAGCATCAACTTCTTCTTGAGGTATTTCCGGATGAAATTCTAGTTTCTGACGAAATTCGTAGGGGGTTTCTGAATCCCGGCGCGGGATACCGACTTGCCGTCCTTGCCAAAGGAAAGCCTGATATAATTCCCGGATATTGAAGATTCGACCGTTATCTTCTTCACCAATCATTACAGCAGCCGGCGGGATAATCGCGCCGGAAGATTTTTTATTCCGCCTTATTGCCCACCTGAATAGCCAGCTTAAGAAAGCCCGTATATCAGTTTTAATTAGTGACCAGGACCAAATAGTCTCATGCACCTCTTCGATATCTTCTTCATTTTTACCTTTCCAGTACTTCACCAGAGCACGAGCCAGGAAAAAAACAACCAGCCCAATAACTATTGCAAGGCTTCCCCATTTTAAGGCTAACAATAAACCCTCGGGGATATGTAACAGGGATTCTCCGGAAGCTATTTTTTCAAAATCGGACATATCCGGCGGTAAAAATTCAGGCGGTTTCGTCTCATTCCTCAAAAGACTGATCAGCCATCTGGCTATAATAATCAAGCCTTCTAACAGATATCCGATAGGTAAAAGGATATATTGTAAGGCGATCATCAGCCAGTTGCCTAAAATACTCAAAAAATGAACGATTCTCTGAACTCCGCCGGACGAGAATAACGTTGAAAAAATTCCGGAGACACCCAGGATAAAAAGAATCAAGAGTACTAACATGGACAGCCAGCGGCGACTAAATGAACCGGCAGCTTCTTGATGGTGATGTAGTCTGGTCCGCAGTTTGACCAGATTCGAGATTGCCAGCATCAGCAGCCCAATCCCAAAATAGGCTAATACATATGAGCCGGCTGTTAACCAGATATCGGCCATGCGTGTGCCGCTGATACCCCAAATCACAAACAAGATAATAAATGCCACGATGCCAATCAAGAATTTCCGGTATAATTCGCTGAATTCTAATTTTTGGCGATCTACGATTATGCCTCTCCAGATCAAATATAAACCAAAGAAAAAACCGGTGATGATCTCTAAAATATGCTCACCGGCGAATTTTAGCCATCCTCCATCCCAGAGGTTGTATCCATCGTTGATATTTAATCTGAGCAGCAGGATTAACAGTAAAAGGCTTCCCGTAAGTATTATGAAACGGAGCCGCCTCAACGACCAGTTACGAAAATAAGCTACACCGGTTAAAATTTCTACGCCGGCACCCAGGACGATGCAGCTAATCAGATTTATAGGGGTAGACCCCCAAGCCGAAGCAGGCCAGTTACTAATCCAGATTAACCATGCATAGCTCCACAATATTTCGATCAGGATAGCCAAAATCGGAATGAACTTTTGTATATCGAAAGATGCCAGACGTACCGTTCTGCTCATTGCCTAACACCATCCGTCTTTAAACGCAGGAGACTTAAATTATTTCGGAAGACATCTTCAGATACTTGGTATGTAGTGATACCCTCCAATTTCAGAGAGGTAACGTTTGCCCCCACCAAAATCAAGCCTACTTTGCGTCCGGCTCGCTTTAAGCGCTTAAAAGTACTTATGACTTCTTCGGTCGGAGCCGCAGTGACCAGCACAATCGTAGATTCCCAGGATAGACTGCGGGTTTCCTTGTTCATTAATTTTTCGATGGTTTGTGATGGAATCCCTTTGACATGGGCAAGTGCTTCCAGTATGGCCTTTAGCTGCTCGGGATGATTAGAGGGCGGTAGTCTCATTGGGCGATCTGACTCCCAATAGAATTCATTGGCATAAAAACCAACTTTATATCCCTGTTCAATCGAATAATTAGCAATCGATGTCGCCGTCAGGACTGCGGTTTCCAGGAGTTCCGTGATCATTTTTCCCCAGTAATATTTATCAGTTACTGTCCGGGTATCTAGAAATAGAGCGATATCTACGGTGGTGGTATGCTCTAAAACGCGGGTTTTTAACTGCTGCAGCCGGGCCGTAGCTTTCCAGTTGATGCGTTTAAGAGGGTCACCTGCTACATAATCGCGAGTAGCCATAACCAGAACGGGATCTTCGAAGAGGTGACGCCGGATTCTCAGGTCTCCGAAAGGATGGCGAGAAGGAATCCCGATTTCTTCCAGGGGTAATATTTTGGGATAAACCAACAGACGCTGCTCATCATTAATAATCTCGTCAATACGAAAGAACCCAAACGGATCTCCCGAGTTAATGGTGGCCGGCCCAAATGTAAAATATCCGCGCTTCAAACAATGGATCGGATATTTCCGGGTAAGTTTGTGATACCAGCCAACCGATAAGAAGTTGGAAAGAACCGATCGCTCGGGTTTAGACGAGGCCGTAGTTTTACCCTTTAAAAAAGTAATTGCATTAGGGACTTCTTCTTCAATATGCAACCAGGGTAGAGGCAGAAATTTCCTGTTGGTAATACTAATGTCCAGAGTAATTTGTTCGCCAAAAAATACCCGCTCGGCACTTAACGTACGCTTGTATTCCAGTTTCTGGAGTGAATAGCGGGACCAGATACGAGCTATTCCGGAGGTAACAAAAAATAGCACGCCTATGATTAACAGGGAAGGTTGCTTCAATATAACTGCCAGAATAATGAGGACAATAGAAATAAAAAGCCAGGCGCCGCCGAGCATTAGTTCTCGGCTCCGCTCGGCACATCCGTTTCCTGTTCTACCGGCGCCGGGACAGTATCCAGTATTTCACGAACAACGTCCTCTCCGGAGCGCCCCTTCAGTGAGATAGTCGCCTCCGGAATAATCCGGTGAGCCATAACATAAGGAGCCAAATATTTCACATCGTCAGGAATTACAAAAGCTCTGCCCCGAACGGCAGCCAGAGCCTGGGAAGTGCGACTTAAGCCTATCATCGCTCGAGGGCTGGCGCCCAGTTCAATATTTGGCTGGCTGCGGGTGGCGCGCACCAGCTTAATAATATAACGCCTGATGTCCGGGGTAATCAGCACACGGCGGCAAGCTTGCTGTAAATGTAAAACTTCTTCGGCATTAATCACCGATTCTAATTCTTCAATAGGATTTCCTTGAATAAAACGATCCAGTATAGTCTCATCTTCAGTTTCGGTGGTATAACCTATTTTTAACCGCATCAGGAATCTATCCAGCTGCGCTTCAGGGAGAGGGAATGTACCTTCCAGTTCTATGGGGTTCTGTGTAGCCAGCACCAGAAAGGGGCGCGGTAATAATTTGGTTTCTCCCTCTAATGTAACCTGACGCTCTTCCATCGCTTCTAGGAGGGCGGATTGGGTGCGCGGCGTGGCGCGGTTAATCTCATCGGCTAATAAAACCTGGGCAAATACCGGACCGGGTCTAAATTCGAAAGCAGTAGTTTTCTGGTTAAAGATATATGTACCGGTAATATCCGAGGGAAGTAAATCCGGCGTACACTGGAGGCGATGAAACACGCATTTTAAAGACCGGGCTACCGACCTCGCCAGCATGGTCTTCCCAATTCCGGGTACATCTTCTATAAGAACATGCCCTTCACACAACGCGCAAACCAGTATTAGCTCGATAACCGATTTTTTACCCACAATCACTTTTTCAATGTTTTCACTTATCTTGCTGGTAGTATCGGCTATGTATTTAACGTCTGGATTATTCATTAAGGCCTCCGGTTATTTAGTCAATCGTTTTTGAATATTATATCGTCAACGTAACATTTATCGTAATATTATGCTCATATATCTTTAAAGGATTCAATAAATCCGGAAACAGAGGCCACCGCTACATCCGATTTCCGGTGGAAAAGTAGGTGCTCGAGTTATAGCAGCACTCCCCGCTCGTCCAGACGGCCGAATTACCTGAACCGGTATTGATAGCCGGGGAGACGCGGGGGATAATGCACTCCTTGGCCTCTGAATAACAATACAGCCTCAGGCACTATTACCTGAGGCTGAAAATACGTCTGGTGGAGATAATGTAGACTCCATCTAGTCCTGCACAGCGGATTATAGAACCATGGCTGGTAAATTATATCGAGTCTTTAAACGGCAAGATTAGAGATGAACTGCTACAGAGAGGAATCTTTACCACTTTGGAAGAAGCGAAAGTATTGATTAAACAGTAGAAAGATAATATAATCAGGTGCATCCACCCAGTTCTAAGAAATACCGGCCTCCCGCTCCGGAGGCTATTTTAACTACAACTAAGAATTAATAACTGGTAACGCTACTTGGGGGCAGGTCACTAACCTCCATTGGTCTTTTCTAACCCGGTAGCTGGTGGTCTTAACAATCGAGGCAATCGGATAATCTGAATATAAATCTAATGGAGGAGCGTACAGACTATGGCAGAAGAATCAAAGGACCTAATCTACGATGCGGTTGTTGATCATGAGCTTCATGGCGTCACGATAGAGCAGATTGCCTGGTGGGGAAATAATATGGATAAAGGCTACGTGCTATGGCACCCCCAGGACCATGTGTCATATACTCCGGTCGAAGGACAGGCCGGTATCGTTAAAGAGAGAATCGGCGATGGGCCGATTATGGAACTACGCCCCGATTTGTCAGATATTGGAGAAGTGCCTAACTTACCCGTAGTTTACACCGATTATGTCATTGTGGGGGGTAGGCCTGCCCCTAACACCAAAGCATGGAATTACCTCACCCATCAGTACGAAGCCACACTTTACGGAGTACGCGGGCGTTCCATTATGCACCGGGAAGAAGGCATGCCTCGCAAGTTTGCTGAGGCCTTCAGGAAACATTGTAAAGAAGAAATCGGGCGTTTCCCTGAGTTTCTGCCGCAGCTCTGGAAGATGTGGCAAGTCGTCAAGGACCCGGAGATTAATCGTCCTCCTATCATGCGGAAAATAAAGAAGTTGTCGAACAGTAAATGGGCTTATGAGAGTTGAGCCTTAAACGTAAGAAAAAAGGAGTAAACAAATGGCTGCTAACGTTAAAATTGACTTGGACCTGTGTACAGGCTGTCAGACCTGCGTGGACGCCTGCTTTATAGATGTGATTCGCTGGGATGATACGAAAGAACAACCATTTGCGGCCTATCAGGAGGACTGCGTCTGGTGCCAGGCTTGTGAAGATGCCTGCCCCGGCCAATGCATTGATGTAATCCCCACCGTCCCGTGGCACATACCTGCTTCTTTTTAATCTTATATCTTTAAAAATCTTTGAAATGGGGGCGAAAATGGCTAGTTTAGAGGATTTAGGAAAAATTATCTCCACCGATGTGCTCATCATTGGTGGGGGTATTGGCGGTCTTCCTGCGGCGATCAAAGCCAAGGAGGCATCTCCGGATCTGGATGTTCTTGTAGTGGACAAGGCCACTATCGGCTGGTCAGGAGCCGCACCGAAGGGGGGAGGTGTATTTTGGGTAATAGCGCCGGAAGATAACCTGGATATATTCATCGAAGCTCATTTAAGACAAATCGGCATGTATCTGGAGGACCAGGAGTTGTTAACTGAATTCGCCCGCGATGCTTATAGGGCGGTTGAGCAGCTTGCGGCGTGGGGGGTAAATGTACCCAGGCATCCTGATGGCAAGTTAGCGACATACCACATACTCGACTCCAGGTGGTCTCATGCTTCGGCTGACATGGATATGCTGTTATCTTTAAAAGCCAGGGCAAGCCAACTGGGGGTGAAGACACAGAATAAAGTCCAGGTAGTTGACCTGCTCAAGCAAGGAGACCGTATCGTCGGAGCAGTTGGCTTCAATCTCATTGATAATAGCTTTATTATTTTTCAAGCTAAAGCCACAATATTAGCGAGCGGCGGTTGCCACTACAGGATGGAGCGGATGTGGGCTGCCGGTTGTGGTGAGGGTATCGCAGCGGCCTATCGGGCTGGGGCCGAGATGAGGAACGCCGAGTTTGGTAATCTCCATATCATTGTACTGAAGGATACCGGTTTCGAACCCCGAGTACCTAAAGTCCAGGATTATCTTGTAAATAAAGATGGTGAAGATAT
The DNA here is from genome assembly GCA_964547925.1 of uncultured Dehalococcoidales bacterium. Classification (GTDB taxonomy): domain Bacteria; phylum Chloroflexota; class Dehalococcoidia; order Dehalococcoidales; family JAFGLR01; genus JAFGLR01. The sequence continues at coordinate 3,318 of CAZJQF010000055.1, read as the reverse complement.
TTCCGAGCAATATCATCTTCGCGGAGAGCCGCTGGATGTCCCGTCCATAGTCCCACTTTTAAGCATAGACAAAGAGGTAGCGGAGGGTAGAGGACCAATTTATTTGGACATGGCAAAGATGAAAGAGCCACCCAGAATGCCCAAGGGAATCAATTGGGACCGGCCTAAATTCGATAGCTGGCGCAAACGCGGCGAGAAACTTCAGAAGTATATGCCGCCTGTTTCACCCAAGCCGGAGTTGTCGACAAGCTGCGGAGGGTCTCTTTCACCCGTAAAGGTTGACCATTATATGAGAACCACCCTTCCCGGTCTGTGGGCTATCGGGGACGTCAGCTACATGGGCTCAAGCTTAGCCGGGGCAATACCGGCGCCCCCCGGAGGGGTGAGAGGTTCAGGATTGATGAATGCCGTGCTTGGTGCGTTTAAGGCAGGGCCAACCGCAGCCCGCTTTTCCGCTGAAGCTCCGCCGCCCAGTGTCAGCTATTCTCAGGTAAAACAGTTAAAGGAAGAGATATTTGCCCCGCTGCGGCAGAAAAATGGGATTAAGGCTAAAGATGTCCTTTATGATTTGCAGGATGTAGTACTTCCACTTAAATACAGCATACGTCGGAGCCAGAATCGGCTGGAGGAGGCTATTTCGAAGCTGGAAGAGATAAAACAGAGATTACCCGAGTTGGCGGCGAAAGACGGACATGGGCTGCTTGGCTGCCATGAGGTAAAAAGCCTGGCTGTTTGTGCTGAAATCTCCTTCAGGGCGGCTCTGGCAAGGACAGAAAGCCGGGGATGGCACTACCGGGAGGATTATCCTGAGCGGGATGACAAGAACTGGCTCAAATGGGTAATAGTCAAGCAGGAGGCGGGGAAAATGGCGATTTCGACTGAGCCGGTACCTGTAGATAAATATAAGTACAAACCTTAGCATTGGCAAGGCTAAATAACAAAGAGAGGTATCACCGTGACCTGCGCCCCTAAAACGATACCAGTTTCATGGTAGACTGGGAAATCGAAAAAGAACGTATGAGCATACGAGTAACTGAACCAAATGGGCAGCGTACTATCGATAACCAAATACAAGAACTCGTTTCTGCAATCGAACTTGGACCTCAATGGCTGGAGGAAGTCTTATCGATTATCATCCTATAAGATGAAGTTGAGAAAGTTAAAAAGAGCAGGGCAACCATTCAAGAGAAACTGCGGCGAATGACTAAAGCTTACATCGATGACCTTACCTCGGAGTGAGCTACAGTTCTGATTAGAGTCCCGCGATCAGTTGACGTGTACCCCAAAATTCGGAAAGCTTGTTAAGGTGGCGTTCTTTTCTCGAAGTGTATGGTATTATCTATGGTGTTTTAGTTTAATAGATACTACCGATTACGTTTTTCACGATGAGTATAAAATAATTTTTTACGGCAAATAAAAAAGGCTGTCCGCTTAAACGGACAGCCTTTTTTATGATAAAGATTAGTGTGTTATTTCTTCCAGACTTTAGCAACCCAGTTACTGAGGTTAAGGTTAGTATATTCACCGGTATACCCCATAAAATTAGGACTCCAGAAGGTGTAATTACGCGGACAAACCGTCAGGATATCCCAGTGCTGGGCCAGACAATACTGTTCAGTCGCCAGGAAATTTAATCTCGCTTCTTCAAGCGTTGGGCTCAACATAAATTTGTTAATTATAGCCTCCATGTCAGCGGCCTGAGCGGTGGTCAGTTGCGTTGTCCTCAGCGTAGCCTGGGTGGGGCTAAACCAGACAATGCTTACCCCCTTGGGGAAAGCCAGGCCGGTAGTATAGAAGTATAAGGTCTGGTATTGCTTCATACCGACAGCGGGGAACATACCGCCCGGCATGATGGTTTTAATATCCATTTTGAAGCCGACGGCAGCAAACATCTGCTGGAGTATCTGCAACTGGTCCAGATCGGCGTTAGATTCCGCCGTAGCTTCGAATCTTAACGGATTGCCCAGCGTGTATCCGGCGTCCATCAGGATTGCCGTCGCATCGCTTGGATGATAACCGTACTCATACTGTAATTCCTGCGGCCATTCGTTGAAGGGAGTATACCAGCCCTCGTAATTCGGAGAACCGATACCAAATGGGGTCGGGTCTACCGTACCGCCGTAATGGGTTTCGGCTAACAACGGCAGGTCGATTGCCATCTGCAGGGCTTTTCTGATGTTGATATCGTTAAACGGAGCTTGATCGACCCGCAATCTTATACCGTAGCCCATAGTTGTTGAATAGCGTTGTTTTAACTCAGGGTTGGATTTTGTAAGAGTATCTGCCTGTCGCCAGTCAAGGCTGCCGAGTACATCGAGCTTACCTGTTCTAAGCGCCGTTATGGCAGTTGTGTTATCCAGAATCTGCGTTACGGTAACTTCGTCAAAATAGGGTAAACGGTTTTCCGGGAACCGTTCGTCGAAAGCCCAGTAGTCAGGGTTTCTTTCGAACGTTATTGAAGATCCCGGAACTTCCTCTTTAACCCAGTATGGTCCGGTACCTATCATGTCTGCGGCTTTCGTAACATTCCTGCCGAGCGGGTATTCTATCTTCGAGCTGGCGGCCTCTTCGCGGAAGACCTGGCAGTAAGCCGTAAAGTTGGCTTGTTTCAGTTTATATATTAAGGTATCATCGTCTGGTGCCGTTATGGAATCGATCAGGCTGAAAGCACTAGCGAATGACGCATTCGGTGTGCCGCCGTCCAAACCCCTGAGACGGTCATAGTGAGCGACGATGTCACCGGCAACAAGCTCGCGGCCGTTGGCCGGAGGCCGGTTCCAGAAGTGGACACCATCGCGAATATGGCATTTAACAGTCGAGGGGTCGAGCATCTCCCATGTATCGACCAATGCTCCCATTGCTAACGAGAGGTTGTTTTCCTCCGTTGTTTTAAGCGGATTAACCGCACGGTCTACATACCAGTTAAGATAAAATGGATTGTCATAAGCTAAACTAAATGCCGAATAACCGCCAAACCCGCTTTGTAAATAGGGATCGTAGAACATCTGGTCCAACCCGGGGTAGGCACGCATATTGAACGTTCCGCCATATACGGGTTTTCCAAATTCGTCCCAACTGGCAGGTCTGTTAACCGGTTTTGTCGTTGTTGCAGGAATTGTTTCAATTATTCCGGTGGTCTTAGTAGTGGTAGCGGTAGGAGACGCTCCTACAGTAGTGGTAACGGTACTGGCTACCGTACTGGTTTTTGTTTCGGTGACGGTAGTCGTACCGCAGGCTGTTAGTAGCCCGGTCGCCAGTAATGCGATAACCAGCAAAAAGATTAGTGTTTTCTTTGGCATACTCCCTCCTAATTAATTA
>CAZJQF010000054.1:0-12590 GCA_964547925.1 uncultured Dehalococcoidales bacterium | reverse complement strand
TACGATATGCTCTGCTCCGGCGATACCATCGGCATATTTCAGGTGGAGTCCGCCGCCCAGATGCAGACCATTACCCGTCTGCGGCCGCGCAACCTGCTGGATATGGCCCACGAAGTCGGGGCGGTGCGTCCGGGCGTCGGTGTCAACCACGGCGTACAGGAATATCTGGCAAGACGCACCGGCAGGCATCCGGTAGCTTACGACCACCCGCGGGAAAAACGGGCACTGGAACGCACGCTCGGTATCGTGCTTTTTCAGGACCAGATAAATCAGCTGGCAATCGACGTCGCCGGGTTTTCCCCCAGCGAGGCCGACCGTTTGCGCCGGGCCTTCGGGCGGCGGCACAACGAAAAACTAATAGAAAATTACCGGCAGCGTTTTTTCGCCGGAGCGAAAGAAAGAGGCGTCAATGAAAAAGCCGCGGAAGCCGTCTTTAAAAAATTCAACGGCCTGTATATGTTCCCGGAATCGCACGCTTTTGCCTTTGGCGTTACCGCCTACCAGGCTTCGTGGCTAAAATACTACTATCCGCTGGAATTTTTCGTGGCAATTTTCAACCAGCAACCGATGGGCTTTTATAATCTGGAAACCCTGAAGGAAGATGCGAAAAGACACGGCATTAATGTACTGAACCCGGACATCAATAAGAGCCGGGCTAAATGCACCATCGAAAACGGAATGCTTCGCCTGGGCTTCCTGAATGTCATCGGACTGGGCGAAACAACCGCACAAGCCATCGAAGCCGCCCAGAAGAAAGGCCCCTTTAATACTATCGCCGACTTTCTGGAAAATACCGGCGTGCTGGAAGAAACGGCCCTCAATCTGGCCGGGGCCGGCGCGTTCGACAGTCTGGAGCCGAACCGCCGCAAAGTAAAATGGGAAATCGGCCTGCGCTACCGCCCGATTAATTCTCAGTTGTTGCTGCCGCTGCCCGTAGTGCAGGACATTATCGAACTGCAAAAGCCCGGCGATTGGGAAGCGATGAAAGAGGAGTATAAAATTCTCAGCCTTTTCCCCGCCGGCCACATTATGTCAAAACTGCGGCCGCGTTTCAGCCGCGGCCTTATTTGCAGCAAAGACATCCCGCAGCTAAAGGAAGGCGATGAGGTAACCGCCGCCGGTATGGTCATCCGCCGCCAGCGGCCTTCCGGCAAAGTAACCTTTATCACCCTGGAAGACGAGTTTGGGCATATTCCCCTGATGGTCTTCCCGCAGGTTTACGAACGCTACGAAAGCCGGTTCAAATCCCCGTTCTTAATCATCAAAGGGAAGATGTCCCGCCGCGAAGGCACCCACGAAATCGTCGTGAATCAGGTGAAATCTTTCACGGCGATGGACACTGTGCTGCAATCGAAGGATTTCCGGTAAGGGTATTCTACAAACCCAATTTAATTGGTCTGCTGTTTTAACTTTCCGGCGAATTCTCTGGCGTAATCTTTAGCCCGCTTGATTTCACCGTCTTGCAGCGGCCCCTTCCAGTCCAGGGCGATACCCCTTAATGCCGGTAACAGCTGCTTCATCTGTTTTTCTTGAAGCTTTTCCGCTATCTTCTCGGCGGCGTTACTCTGCTTCTTCTCGATACTTTCCGGATTCTCCGTACCGTATGCCGCAAACGGCCGGCCCGCCCACTCCTTTTCATCCACTTTTCCCAACAGGGCTTTCGTAGCGAAGCTCATCGTGCCGAATCTGGTCGGCGACCCGATAACCAGGAAAGCATATTCTCCGGTGCTGACCTTCCTCATATCTTTAACATACTTGAAGTCGGTTTCTATGCCGGACTCTTTAAGTGTATCCGCTATGGTTTCTCCGATTTTTCTGGTGTTGCCGTACGAACTGTCATAAATTACGATACCCTTCATTTTCAAACCTCCCCGTATTTATAAATACAGGATAAATCAGGGCATACTTCCGGCACACCACTCGATTGGGCAATATAATCCTGACAAAAAGTACAGTTATCGCCCGGTTTATTTTTCCGTTACGGGGATATTTTTACCCGCTCGAAAAAGCTGTTGCTAATTTTTCTGTATTTAAATAATCGTTTTTACGTTGACGGGGTAGGGTATTTTCTGTATATTAATAACATCATGAATTACTTGCCGATAAATTAATTCAGTCTGTTCATTCCCCCGATACAGCCTGCTCAAATATTTCCTATAATCCGTTTTCTTTCTAATATATTTCATTTTTCAAATAACTATCACCGTTTTGAACAACTAATAAATATTAAGGAGGTTCCCATGTTATTTTTACTCGTCATAGGTATTATCGTTACCGGAATCGGGCTTTTTATGCTAATGGCAAACCGGGCCATGAGAACCGACCCCAGAAACAGATTTATCGGCAGGATTATCAGTATCTCGGGCGGCGTGATTATCGTCCTCAGCGTCCTCATCAGTTCATTTGCGACCGTTCCCGCCGGGCATCGCGGGGTCGTCATCCGGTTTAATGCAGTAACCGGCACCGTCCTGGAGGAAGGCTTGCAGACTAAACTACCGTTTATCGACTCGGTAGTAATGATGGATGTCCGTACCAATAAATATGAAGTTCCGGCAGCCTCGGCATCCCGCGACCTCCAGGATGTCACTACTACTATTGCTTTGAACTGGCGGCTGGACCCATCCAGGACCGCAGAAATATACCGTACCTTGGGTATGGATTACATCGAGAGGATAGCGGCACCTGCCGTCCAGGAAGTCGTTAAGCAGGTTACGGCCGTACACCGGGCCGAAGACCTCATCGTAAACCGGGAAATGGTCCGTAACCAGATTGCCGAAGAACTGACAAAGAGACTTATCGAGCGAGGTATTTTAGTTGAAACCGTATCGATAACGGAATTCCGGTTTAATGCAACATTCGTAGCCGCTATCGAGGCTAAGGTGGCAGCCGAGCAATCGGTTTTACAGGCCCAGTTCACGCTGGAACAGGTAATAATCGAAGCCCAGCAGAGAGAAGAAAAAGAGCGGGGCGAAGCCCAGGCCCGGATTGTTAAAGCGGAAGGCGAAGCGGAATATATCCGCATCGTCACCGAAGCCCAGGTACTGGCCAACGAAGCCATTGCCGGTTCGCTTTCACCCGAAGTAATTCAATATATATTACTCGACAGGCTAGGCGATGACATCAAGATTATAGTTATACCGTCCGGACAGGGACTCGACCTGGTATTACCTGAACTCGACCCATAGTTAGATAACCCATCGTGCATCAGTCGTTCTGCATATATAATCACCGGATACTCCCGGTGATTATATATGCACCGGACAAACTTATCCTATGGCTTCAGCTGAGCTAAAGCCTGACATATATCTAATTGCCCCCGTTGCTTCTCGTCCACAGACCGCTGTCTCTTTGCTTGATATATTCCCGCCATAGCCATAAGGCTGCAAACACCGCCCCCAGCACATCCGATACCGGCATGGAAATCCAGATTCCGGTTAGTCCCCATAAATGCCGGAATAAAAACAGACCGGGAATGAAGAAAATGAATTGCCTGACCATCGACAGCACCATTGCGTCTTTGCCCTTCGATAGCCCCTGGAAGGTTGTGATGATGATCACGGGCACTCCCCAGATAATCATCGAGGCGAGAATAATCCTCATACCGGGAATCCCTATCCGGAGCAGTTCGGGGTCGCTATTAAACACTTTCATTACTTGAGGGGCGAATATCTCGAGCAGAACGAACAGGACTGCCAGCATAATCGTTACCCAAATCATGGATAGTTTCACCGCGCTCCATAACCTGTCCCACCGCCTTGCGCCGAAGCTGTAACCGACAATTGGCATCAAACCGTGAGAAGCCCCGATGACCGGCATAAAAAACAGGTCTATCAGACGGCCGAAGATACCCATCGCCGCAAGCGTAACCGACCCGTATGCCGCCACGACGTTATTGAAAATAGCGAAGACGATACTCTCGGTGGAATCCATTAGTATCGATGGGAAACCTACCCGATAAATGTCCTTGATAACCGGAAGGTTAGGTTTGCAATGGCGGTACCTTATGTCATAAGCCGTTTTCTTCCGGAAGATAAACCAGAGAGGTAATACCGTGCCGACAAACATCGAAGTTATCGTGGCTAACGCCGCGCCCCTAATGCCCAACTCCGGGAAAAATCCCCAGCCGAAAATAAGAAACGGGTCCAGCGCGGCATTGATTACCTGGCTGACTATGGCAAAAATCATCGGGCGCAGAGTATCACCGGACGCCGCAAAAACATTACGGGAAATAATGCTGAAAAGAAAAAACGGGACTCCCCAGCCGATAATTGTTAAATATTGCTTGCCCAGATCTAAAATGTCCGGCGTAACCCCAGAAATCCGGAGAATGGCACCGGGAAATACGTTCGTTATAAATATAAAAAATGCCCCGATAACCAGCGACAGGAAAAAGGTCTGCCCGACCGCCTGGTTCGCGCCTTCGATATTTCTTTCGCCGAACCGCCGGGAACTAAGCGCGTTCACCCCGACACCGGTGCCTACCCCCAGCGCAATACAAAAAACAAAAAACGGCATCGTCACCGTTATCGCGGCAATCGCCTGGTAACCCAGCTTGGCTACCCAGAAGGCATTTACTAGATTATACAGGGACGCCGTAATCAGCGAGGCTACGCTGGGAATGCTCAACCGGAGTATTAATTTACCTAACGGGTCGGTACCCAGACGTTCGGTATTTTTATCGAGTTTAACGGTATCTTCCAATGTAGTGCACCTTAATAGCTTATTCTATTGACTTTAGAGTAAAACAGCTGAAATTTATTCTTCCGATATTGAAATTAGCACAATAAAAATTAATAAACAAGTTTTTAAAAACGGTCCTAAAAACGAACAATTTAACCCTGAGGCAAAATTGACATAGTTGTTTGAAAACTATGATGAAGGACTAATTGAGGCGAAAATTGTAACTGTATCCGCTTTATTTCATCGAATAAGCAGGGCGGCCGTCCCGGAAGCTGGTCCTGACCAAACCTTCTTTATTCAACAGGCTGATTACCATTTGCACCTGTCTGGTAGTGATGTTAGCCATCACACCTTCCGCTATTTCTTCAATGGTAAGACTCTTGTTGGGATTATTGCGCAGCAAATTAACGATTTTCGATGTCAATGGGTCCTTCTCAATAAATTCCTGCCGTTCCATTCCGCTTCTCCTCATGGCTGCATTAATTTAACAGCCTATTGGCGTAATTATATCACGAGATATGTCAAATAAAAATACTTGCTTACTTGTTTTTTAATTACCGTAATTATTTTTTTAGAATTACCCATTTTACCCCTTGACATTAGTACATACGTTCTATATAATAAAAGCCGTTAGTTTGTGAAATATTTGTTAACATAATCCCAAGTTTTATATTGTTTTAACAATTTGGCTATGTTATCATAAGGTTAGGCGAATGACCACAGAGAAGGAAAAGGCACTAGAGCTAGCCATCAGCCAAATCGAAAAGCGGTTTGGTAAAGGCTCCGTAATGAAGCTGGGCGAAGGAATCGCCTTACAGCCGGTGGAAGCAATTCCGACCGGTGCATTGGCGTTGGACCTGGCTTTAGGGGTGGGTGGTGTGCCCAAGGGCCGGATTACCGAAATATTCGGACCGGAATCATCGGGTAAATCCACGTTAGGCCAACACATAATTTCAGAAGCTCAGCGGAAGGGTGGTACGGCTGCCTATATTGATGTGGAGCATGCTTTAGACCCTACTTATGCCGCCAACTGTGGGGTTAAGGTAGAAAATCTGCTCATCTCTCAACCGGATACCGGGGAACAGGCGCTCGAAATCACTGAGGCTTTAGTCCGCAGTGGTGCTATCGATGTTATCGTTGTCGATAGCGTGGCGGCCTTAGTTCCGCGGGCAGAAATAGAAGGTGAAATGGGAGATGCCCACGTTGGTTTACAAGCACGCCTGATGTCGCAGGCCTTGCGTAAGTTAACGTCAGCCATAGCGAAGTCAGGTACGGCGGTAATCTTCATCAATCAATTGAGAGAGAAGGTGGGTATTGTCTTCGGAAATCCCGAAGTCACGCCGGGCGGTAGGGCATTGAAATTCTATGCTTCTGTCAGAATAGATTTAAGACGTACCGAAAGTATCAAAGCTGGTAATAACACCATAGGTAGTCATGTTAAAGCCAAGATAGTGAAAAACAAAGTAGCACCACCGTTCAGGACTGCTGAGTTCGACATTATGTTTGACCGGGGCATCAGCAAAGAAGGTAATCTGGTTGACCTTGGTGTGGAGAACGGTTTGCTGAAGAAATCCGGTGCTTTCTTCTCTTATGGAGATATTCGTCTGGGGCAGGGTAGAGAATCCGCCAAAGAATTCCTGGGCAAACATCCCGAAGTTGCCGGTGAACTGGAAGAGCGGATAAGGGCCTCAGCGAACACAGTTACTCATGATGATTCCGATAGCGGTGGAGCAGAAGAAACCGCCGTTTGACGATAATTAATATCGGAAACTGAATAGAGAATCGTGAAAAGGCTGAGGGCAATGCTCTGAGCCTTTGTTTGTTTTTATGGGCATAATAACTGATTTACAACAGAGTAAAAGGAGTAAGAAACGGGTGAACGTCTATGTTGACGGACGGTTCGCCCTTGCGTTACAAAACGAAACCATACTTTTAAACAGGTTAAATATCGGTGCAGAACTGACCGCAGCACGCGTCGCCGAGTTAACCGGGAAAGATATTATTGCTCTGGCCACGGACGTTGCCGTGCGTTATCTCGGCTACCGGCCACGCAGTGAAGCGGAAATCAGGAAGAAGTTACTCGGGCGTTTCACCGAAGAAGTTACCGATACCGTTATCACCAGATTAAAAGAGCAAAAGCTTATCGATGACGTGGCTTTTGCGAACTTCTGGAAAGACAACCGGGATTCCTTCAGCCCGCGCAGCAGCTGGCTGACCCGCCGGGAGTTAAAACGTAAAGGTATTTCCGACGAGGTAGCCGACCAGATACTTGATTCCGAAGCTGACGCAGCCGGCGCTTATAAAGCCGCACTGAGTAAAGCCCGCCGTCTGAATACCGAAGATTACACGGTTTTCCGGCAGCGTCTGGGGGAATATCTGAAAAGACGCGGTTTCGGCTACGGCGTAATTAAAACAACCATTGCGAAAATTTGGCAGGAACGTCAAGAACAAAGCCCTGCCTGAATATATTTTAAAAGGAGAAAGCTTATATGGAAACATTACCTCCCATATACTATATAGCTCTCGGTGCAATGCTAATCATAGGCATCATTATCGGCGCTTTTGCCTGGCATCTATTCCGTGGTGCTATCATCGGCAGGCGTGTTCGTATTGCCGAACGTAAAGCCGCCCGTGTTATTGCCGATGCCGAAATACGTGCCAAGGGTATTGTCGCTGAAGGCAGACAGGAAATCGACAAAATCCGGGCTGCTTCAGAGGCAGAAAGCCGGGAAAGACGCATCGAAATCCAGCGGCAGGAAAACCGTTTAACCCAGAAGCTGGAAAACCTCGAACGCAAGCTGGAAAGCGTCGAACACCGGGAACGTAATCTCATCAACAAAGAAAAATCCATCGATACTGCTCATGCGGAACTGGAAGATATCAAAGCCAAGCAGTTAGCCAAGCTGGAACAAGTTTCTAATCTCACCAGTGCCGAAGCCAAGCAACAGCTTCTCGACGCTATGGAATCGGAAATGAAGCAGGAGGCCTCCCGCCGCCTGTATGAATGGGAAATCAAAATTAAGGAAGAAGCCAATACTAAAGCTCAGGACATCATCGTCCAGGCCGTCCAGCGTTGTGCTTCCGAGATAACAGGAGAAATTACCGCCTCTACGGTACCGATTCCCAACGATGAAATGAAGGGCAGACTTATCGGTCGTGAAGGCCGTAACATCCGGGCGCTCGAACAGGCCACCGGCGTAGACCTGATAATCGACGATACCCCGGAAGCGGTAACACTATCGAGTTTCGACCCCGTTCGCCGGGAAGTCGCCCGCCTTGCTCTGACTAAACTGATTACCGACGGGCGTATCCATCCGGCACGTATCGAAGAGGTGGTTGCTAAAGCTAAAGAAGAAGTCGATACCGCCATGCAGAAAGCCGGCGAAGAGGCCGCTTACCATGTCGGTCTGCACGGCTTGAGACCGGAATTACTGAGGCTGTTAGGCCGGCTGAAATACCGCACCAGCTACGGGCAAAACGTATTGGAACATAGTGTTGAAGTAGCCTTCCTATCCGGTATGATTGCCAGCGAATTGGGTATCAATCCCACGATTGCCAAACGGGCCGGTTTATTGCATGATATCGGCAAAGCGGTGGATCGCGAGGTTGAAGGAACGCACGCTCAAATCGGAGCCGACCTCGTAAAACAGTGGGATAAATCACCGGAAGTAATACAGGGTATCAGCGAACATCATATGGAGACCGGCAGCACCGGTATGTGGGGTTATCTGGTTTCCGCGGCTGATGCCATTAGCAGCGCCCGTCCGGGCGCCCGCCGTGAGAGCCTGGAGAACTACCTGAAACGTCTAAGAGACCTGGAAGATATCGCCAACAGCTTCACCGGCGTCGATAAATCTTACGCCATTCAGGCCGGACGGGAAATCCGCATTCTGGTTAAACCGGACCAGGTTGATGATATGTCCGCAATGCGGCTGGCCAGAGATATCGTGAAAAAGATCGAAGAGGGTATGGAATATCCCGGTCAGATAAAAGTTACCGTACTGCGAGAGACCAGGGCAGTCGAAATCGCAAAGTAAAGGGGAAACCGCATGCAAATACTGACAATCGGGGACGTTATCGGCAGTCCGGGCAGGAATGCTTTAAAAAGGCTTTTACCGGGATTACGTAAAGAATATAATCTCGATATGGTTATCGTGAATGCGGAAAACGCTTCCGGCGGCATCGGGGTTACTCCCGATACCGCCCAGGAAATGCTGGACATGGAGATTAATGTCCTGACCTCCGGCAACCATATCTGGTATCACCGCGATATACTGCCCTATCTGGACAGTGATTTTCCTATCATACGTCCGCTGAATTATCCGCCGGGTGTACCGGGCAAAGGTTATATCATCCGGAAAAATGTTATGGTGGTTAATCTGATAGGCCGCGTTTTCTTCCAGATGGACTATGATTGTCCTTTCCGAACGATGGATAAACTGTTGGAGGATGTAAAAGACAGACCTCCGGTTATTATCGTCGATTTCCACGCCGAAGCGACCTCGGAGAAAATGGCGCTGGGAAAATACCTCGACGGCCGGGTTTCCGCCGTTTTAGGTACGCATACTCACGTAGGTACTATCGACGCTCAGGTATCGGCTAAAGGCACCGCTTACGTCACCGATATCGGCATGACCGGACCGGTCGATTCCGTTATCGGCGATGATCCCGGCTCGGTCATTTACAGGTTTTTAAACCAGATACCGCAGCGTTTGACCGTAGGTAAAGGCAGGGTAGTTCTAAACGGCATCATCGTCAACGTCGATGAAAAATCCGGCAAAGCTGCCGCCATAAACCGTATTCAGAGGGAGATAGATTAGTGGTATCGAAAGTCGACCTGCATATCCACTCGAATTACTCGGACGGGAAATTTTCTCCGAAAGAACTGGTAGAAAAAGCCGTTAAAATAGGGCTTAAAGTGATGGCCCTTTCCGATCACGATTCGGTAGACGGGATTCCGTCCGCTATGGATGCTGCCGCGGCTTACTCCCAGCTGACCTTCATCCCCGCCGTGGAGATAAGCACCGACGTCGAACACGGCGAAATCCATGTGCTCGGCTACTTTGTCGATTATAATAGTCCTGATTTGCTTAATACACTGCAAAAAATGCGCGAGTCCCGGCTTAACCGGGCGAAAAAGATGGTCAACAAATTAAATTCGCTCGGTGTGAAAATCGAATGGGCGCGGGTAGAACAAATCGCTACCGGCAGTGCCGTTGGACGGCCGCACATCGCCCAGGCCATGCAGGAAAAGGGCTACATTTCTTCGTTTAAAGAAGCCTTCTCCAAATATATCGGCCGGGACGGCCCCGCTTACGTGGAACGCGAAAAAATGACCCCGTCCGAAGCCGTCAAACTTATAATCAAATCGGGCGGACTGGCCGTCTTCGCTCACCCGATTACCTACCGGGATTACGAAATAGCTATAATCGATATGGTTACCGCCGGTTTGGTCGGGGTGGAAGCGTATTATAATAATTCTACGGCGGAAGACATCAGGAACGTACTGTCGCTGGCGGATAAATATAACCTCATCCCGACCGGCGGCAGCGATTTTCACGGGATTGAAAACACCGAGGTGCAGATGGGCGGTGTCGAAGTGCCGTTATCTTCCGCGGAACGTTTAATCGCTCTGGCAAAGGAAAACAAAATAAAAGGAAATTAATTTATGCCGCAAGCATTATTATGCGTCCTTTTATTTATCGGAGCCTACTTATTCGGCTCGATTCCCCTGGCTTTTCTTATTGCTAAATGGGTGCGCGGCATCGACCTGCGAAAAGTCGGTAGCGGTAATGTCGGCATGACCAATGTTATGTCAACCGTATCTATCGGCTGGGGCATCCCCGTGCTGTTATTCGACCTGGGTAAAGGTATCTTAGCCGTTTACGCTGCCCGCTGGGTTGGGCTTCCCTTTTACATGCAGGCAATCGTGGGCATCGGGGCGGTCATCGGGCATAACTGGCCGGTATTCTTAAAATTTAACGCCGGCCGCGGCGTGCTGACCACCGTCGGTATGGCTTTCGCCATCGAGCCGTATACGACGCTTATCCTCGTTGTTCTGTCCTTCGTCGGTATCCCCTTCCACCAGTTGCCCATTACGGCCATGGTTTCCATATTTCTAGTCTCCGTAACCACATTTCTCTCTGATATGCCATGGCTTTCGCCGGTCTTTGTGAATGACTTCGGCGACCAGAGAGTAATATTAGCGCTCATGCTTTTCCTGATGTTCCTGCTGACACCCGTCAGACGTATGACGGTACCAATCAGCGAGCTCGGTAAAAAAATCAGCCGCGGGGAACTCCTGCTCAACCGTTTCTTGTTCGACCGTGATATAAGAAGCAGAAAAATCTGGATAAGTCGAAACACTCCAAGAGAATCTGTTGATAAAGGCAACTCCAAATGAAATGTGCGGCTCACCCGGATGTCGAGACCAATTTAAGATGCGGTAAATGCGATAAGCCCATCTGTCCCAAATGCATGGTGCAAACACCGGTCGGTGCCCGCTGTCGCGAATGCGCCCGTCTCAATAAGCTGCCGACCTTCCGTCTATCCACCCAGTATTATATGAGAGCCATTGGCACGGCTTTAGGTATGGCTGCGGTTACCGGCGCTGTGTGGGGTTTAATCAGCGGTTATATTCCTTTCGTCTACGCGAATATTCTACTGGGGGCCGCCGTGGGATATGCTATTGCGGAAGTAATCGGTCTGGCCGTGAATAAAAAACGCGGCATTCCGCTGGCCGTGATTGCCGGATTTGCGGTCGGATTAAGTTACCTCGTTGCCGTGCTGGTCCCCTGGGGAACTTATTTCAGCTTTTTCGATATCGTATCCGTTGCCGCCGGCATTGTCGTGGCAGTAATCCGGATTAAGTAATCTTAATTGGCTCCCGTACCATGGCATACAAATGACCGACTCCGTTTAAAGTCGCCACGTCATAAACCAGCTTGAACCCGAAGTGCTCGTACATCTTAACGTTTTTAGTATTCTGCGTTTCCACATAGGCCGCCAGGTTTTCTTTATCCAGCCTCGCCAGCATCGGCTTCAGCAGCTTACTCGCAAATCCTTTGCCTTGATGCACCGGTTCGACCCCTAATAGAGCCAGATACATATGTTTCGGCGGAGCGTACTTTTTCTTGATATCCTGAGCAATCCGGTTAGCTTCCATCTGGTGAGAGATAAAACGCCAGCCGCACCGTAAAGCAGACAACGGGTTGGCACTTAACCATGCTCTAAATGGCATCTTGTTATCAGAACGTGCCCAGAGAGCTACCCCTTCACATTGCGGAGAACTAACGTACGCTTCTTCGCCACCGACAACCGCGATTTTTAATAAGTACCGGAAAGCATATTGGGTATTTTCCCGCTTGTTCACATCGGGAATCAAATAGGCTGTTTCCGGATCGTCTTTGAATGCCCTTGCCGCAGTTAATGATGCCGGTGCCACTAATTTTTCATCCAGTTTAACCAGACTATCCATTTCAAACATCGGCTTGTGCGTATCCTTTCAACATCCGGCAAACCTCCAGACTCAACCATTCTCTATCGACAACTTTCCCGCTGTTTTTTCCCGTAGCCGAATATGCCATATCCCACAGTCCGTCACCGGGCTGATTAATTATAAACCAGTCTAAAGCCTTTTTAATATCCGGGTCTTTTAGGCTAAATCCGAGAAGTAATAACGATTCCAGTGCCGTCAGCAGATTAGGCCACCAGAATTGGAATCTCGTCCAGTAACCGGCATTTTTATAAGATGAATATACATCCGGTTGGAAGAACCGTGATTTCAATAGTTCAGCCGCTTTAAGAACTTCCGGAGAATGGCGGTAGCGGGGATGTGCGGCGAAAGCCCGCAGTACCATATCCGTCCAGTTGTGCGAAAACGGCTTCATCCGGTCCGGTTCCAGCGGCTC
>CAZJQF010000053.1:7076-12621 GCA_964547925.1 uncultured Dehalococcoidales bacterium | reverse complement strand
TCCGGGGCCCCCGGCATTTCGGTAACCGTAACGGGTTCCGGCTTCGGTGTCAGGGAATCGGGTATTTGTATTACTTTCGACGGGGTAACGGTTGCCTCCGGTATTTCCGCCAATTCCAACGGGGCCTGGAGCGGTAATTTTACCGTTCCGGCAGTACCGGCAGGGGCTCATTACGTCGGGGCCTTCGGCAATGAAAACAACGCCGAAGATATTTCTTCGCTTACCTTCACCATCGGGGCGGTGATAACGCTGAACAAAACCAGCGGTGCCCCGGGCAATGCGATAACGGTTACCGGGGCCGGTTTCGGGGTAAATGAGACCGGCGTTACGATTACCTTCGACGGCGAAGAGGTTGCTTCAAATATTACGGCGAACGCAACCGGCGGCTGGAGCAGTAATTTCACGGTTCCGGCGGCAGCTTCCGGGTCACATAATATCGGAGCTTACGGTGCCACCAGCAGCGCGGGCGCCGTTACCGGAGCTAACCTGACGGTTACCGCCGCGGTATCTCTCAGTACGACAACCGGAGCTCCGGGCAGTACGGTAACGATTTCCGGGGCCGGTTTCGGAGCCGATGAGACGGGCATCAATATCACACTCGACGGCCAACAATCTCTGGCTACCGGCATCAAAGCGGACGCCACAGGTTCCTGGACGGCAAACGTAACAATCCCGGCTTTAGCCTTCGGGGCGCATACGATTAACGCCGGCGGTTCGTTAACTCAGGCCGGCACGACGAGCCTGGCCGGAATCAACGTAACCCCCGGTATCAGCCTGAGTCCGGCTACCGGGAATATCGGCTCGACGGTTATCATCAACGGCTCCGGGTTTACCGCCAACAGCAGTATCCGCATCACCTACGACAGCGTAGAAATTCCGATGTTGAATGCCGTGAGCGATGCTACCGGCAGCCTCAGCCAGAAAATAACTATCCCCGCCTCGTTAGCGGGCACGCATACCATCGCCGTAAGCGATGCCCAGGGCAATAACGTTAAGACTAACTTTACCATCGCCAATACGCCGCCCGCCGCTCCCGCGCCTACCTCACCTAACGATAAAAAGGCCATCGGGCTGACCGGTAACGCTATGCCGACTTTCAAGTGGTCCCCGGTAAGCGACCCTAACGGCGTGACCTACCGGTTACAGATAGATACCAATCCGGAATTTGCTTACCCGATTATCGATAAGACCGGAATTCAGGCAAATTACTATACACTTTATTCTTCGGAAGCTTTACCCCGCGGCACTTACTACTGGCGGGTTAAAGCCATCAATAATGCCGCCGTAGAAAGTCCCTGGTCGGCCGCCCGGACGGTTAAATCCGGCGTGATGGCCGTCTGGCTGTTGATACTGATAATCGTTGCCGGGGTTGCGGCTATCGGTGTCGGTATTTACTTCGGGGTTATCCGTGTGCTGCAGCGGAAGCGGGAGGCTATCACCGTCAGTGAAGTCGAGCTTGGCGAACAATGGCCGGGTCTCGAGGCGGAAGAAACGACGCGGGAACGCCGGGGGGCGCCGCGGCTGGCGTTACCCGAAGTTACCCGCAGTTCGAAGACGGTAGCTACGGAAGACCAGGCCCGCCTGAAAATCATTGTCGAATTTGCCCAGTCCATACCGCTGGTCGGACCGGAATATAACGCCAAATGGGTCGAGAACCTGGTGGAAAACCAGACCCAGACGCAGTTGTCGGCCCCGTTATACGAACAGATGCTGAGCAGCGATTACCAGTTACATTACGAACCGACCTGGATGCGTCATCCGATTTATAAGGATTTATCGGCGGTGCTGCACAAGCACCCCATACTGCACAAGCTGGAAAACTACGTTACCGATATGGAAAGCTGTGCGGCGGAATCGTTATCTCTCATCCAGCAGATTTACCGCGAATCGAAAGCCGAAATACCGAACGACTTCCTGCTGCGGGGCGGCTGGAATTTCCTGACCGCCGTCTACACGGATGCCATTAACTGGTATGCGGGCAAATCCCTGCACGACCCGGCGGAACGTGATTACCGGCTGGAAACGGCCAACGGCGGCAAAGAAGCCGCCCAGCGCTGGCTGTCCGGGGAAAGCACGATGTCTTTTGCCGGTCACCTGATACTCGCCAAAGATGAAAAAGAGGCTCAGGAACTGCGCGTAATCCATCAGCAGTTACGGCGCACCTGGCGTAACAGCGAAAAAGCCCGGCAGGTTTCGGCGACGATAACGCAGCTTCAGATAAAGCGTAACGAACTACTCAATGCCTTCGCCCAGTTCGGCATCACTAAATAAGTTGTCCGGGGACATCCAAGCACTTTCGGATAGCTGCCGGGTAGTAATATTCGGCAGCTATCTTTTTGGATAAAGCCTGAATTTTAATGTTAAAACAATCCGGGTATTTGTTATAATTGGTTAATAATCATGGCTGAAGAATATAACGAAGATTATATCGATAAAGATTATTACGGAATCCTGGGTATCGACCCCGATGCCGACATCACCGTATTGAAAATAGCCTACCGCAAGCTGGCTTTGCGGTATCACCCCGACCGCAATCACGATGACGCTGCCGCCACGGCAAAAATGAGGGAAATCAACGAGGCTTACGCCGTACTTTCCGACCCGGACAAACGGCAGGAATATGATGAAATGCGGGAACAGGACGGCGGGTATGCCTCCGAACACTACCGGCAGACGCACACCGCCGAGGATATTTACCGCGGTTCCGATATCAACCAGGTTTATGCCGAATTAGCTAAAAAATTCGGACTCCGGGATTTCGATAAGATTTTCCGGGAGGTTTACGGCCCTAGTTACCGCTCTTTTGAATTCCAAAATAAAGGCCGTTACGGGAGAGCTTTCCTGTTTTTCGGCCCGCCGAAGGGGCGGCGGGGAGGGAGCCGCCATGCGTCTCCCCAGAACGATGCCGAACTGGCGGAAATGGTCCACCGGATGACAATGAACGGCGCAACCGCTAAAAAGGGCAAGGACCGTAAAAACACCATAACCTTAAGCCCGTCTTTAGCCCGCCGGGGCGGTGAAGCCGAGTTAAGCATTAAGCGGCTGGGCAAAATCAAGAAGCTCACGATAACCATCCCGGCCGGTATCCGGGAAGGCCGGCAAATCCGGCTGAAGGGGATGGGAGACGCGGGTAAGGGCGGCGGCGAGCCGGGCGACCTTTATCTTGAGGTCAAAATCAAGTAAGCAACGGGGCATTAAGTCAGGCAACCTGAACACGGTTTTGCTGCGTTTTTACCCGTAATAGTTCTTCGTTTTCTTCCCGTCTATAATCTCGAATTTTACTTTGTTTTTCGCTGATTTCTTATCCGTGAAGCCGATTTTTTCCTGCATCAGCTTGAAAAAGTCCGGATTGATTTCGATGCCCACGGAGTCGCGGTTTAATTCTTGGGCGGCTTTAGTGGTCGTGCCGGAACCTGAAAACGGGTCGAGGACGGTATCGCCCACAAAGGAGTACATCATAATCAGGCGGCGGGGAATTTCCAGCGGGAAAGCGGCGGTATGCTTATCCGCGGCGGCGCCGTTGATGGGCCAGAGGGCGTCCCGGAAACTGCGGAACTCCTCCGGCGTGATTTTAGACAGTTCTTTCACTTCTTTCGAGACCTGTCTTTTCCCGGCTTTACGAAAAACGAAGATGGGTTCGACGGCGTTGGAAATCATAAAGTTCGCCGGGTAAGGGTAGGAGCCGAAGAGCACGGCACCATCCCGGGAAGTTGTTTTCTGCCAGTAGATCGTGCCCATAAACCGCATCCCGGGCAGGCGGCTTAACCTATCCCAGATTAGCAGCGTCAGATTAGCAGTCGTCCGGCGGGTTTCATCCGGCTCGGAGTAATAGATATTACCGATGTTTACCGCCAGCTTGCCGTCCGGCAGCAACGTCCGCACCACTTCCTGCCAGACCTTATCCAGCTTATCCAGATATTCTTCCAGCGTGTCCCCGAAGCCGATTTGTCCCGGTTGTCCGTAGTCGCGGACGTTCCAGTAGGGCGGGGAGGTTACCATCAGCTGCACGGATGCATCGGAAATACAGGCTTTTAAAACCCTTGCGGCATCACCAAAGTAAATTTGATGGGTCGTAGCTTTATTTTTCATTTATTTTCTTATATTAAGGCTTCCGTAGAACGCTTGACAAGTCCCCGCAGAGGATGTTAAATTAAGTTAGCACTCTAAGATGTTGACTGCTAACGGAGATTAAATACGATGCTTTCGGAACGGAGACAGGGCATTTTACGGTCGATTGTGGAACAGTACATCGACCGTGCAGTACCTGTGCCCTCACAGTATATCGTGGATAAATATAAGCTGGCGGTCAGTTCGGCGACCGTCCGTAATGAGATGGCGGCGCTGGAGGATGAGGGTTTTATCATCCGGCCGCACACCTCCGCCGGCAGTATGCCGTCCGACAAAGGCTACCGTCATTACGTGGAAACGTTGGAAAACGTTTATCTGCCCAGTTCCGACCGGTTTTTAATCGACCATCTTTTCCACCAGGTAGAGGAAGACTTAGGCAGCTGGCTGAGCCTGGCGGCCACTTTACTGGCGAAATTAACGCAGAATGTCGCCGTGGTCAGCGTCCCGAAAGCCGAAGGCTCCAAGTTCAAGCATGTGGAGCTGGTGGGACTGCAGGACCAGATGGCTTTAATCGTGCTGGTGCTTTACGGCGCCCGAGTCAAGCAGCAGCTTATCGTCTTCCCCAAACCCATCGAGCAGACGGAGCTGGCGGCTATCTCCGCTAAATTGAACGGTCTGTATTTCGGGCTGACCCGCGGGCAGATGGCGGCAAAGGAAGCCGAGCTTGCCCCGATGGAAGACACCGTGCGTAATTATTTATTGAAAATGATGCAGGCGGATGAAGAGCAATTCGATGAAGAGGCCTATCTGGAAGGCTGGCATTTCCTGTTCAGCCAGCCGGAATTTACCCAGACCGAACGCATCTTATCGCTTTTGGAACTCGCCGAACACCGCAACCTGCTGCGGACGATTCTGCCCGCCGAATCGCGGAGACGCGGCGTCCAGGTATTAATCGGCAGTGAAAACCCAGCCGCCGCAGTCAAGAATTACAGTGTCGTTATCAGCCGCTATGGCCTGCCCGGAGAAGCGGAAGGCACGGTAGGCGTAGTCGGTCCCACCCGGATGCAGTACGCCCGCAGCTTATCGGTCGTCGAATATCTGGCAAACGTGCTGACCGAGCTAACCGGGGAACTTTACGGCCGGAAATTGGACCAGACGCGGAAACAGGATACCAAAGACACCTAACCGAATCATTATTTTGAAAGTGGGATTAGTAGAGTAACATGATGCCGCAACCCGAACCGGAAGAAACCGAAAAACAGCCGGAAGAAGCCTCTCAGGGAATTCCGGTAGATGAAGTTATCGAAGACCAGGGACTGGTAACCGCCCTCGCCGCCGAGAAAGCGAAAGCGGAGGAGTACCTGGCCGGCTGGCAGCGGGCTCAGGCCGACTTCATTAACTACAAACGCCGCTGCGAACTGGAAAAAGAGGACTTGATTAAATACGGCAACGCCGAGCTGCTTGCTAAAATTTTACC
>CAZJQF010000053.1:0-6976 GCA_964547925.1 uncultured Dehalococcoidales bacterium | reverse complement strand
GATAAGGAGGAAAATAATGGGTAGAGCAGTAGGTATAGACCTGGGAACCACTAAAAGTGTTGTAGCCGCCATGCAGGGAGGCGAACCGGTAGTCATCACTACCTCGGAGGGCAGCCGGGCGTTACCCTCGTATGTCGCCATAAGTAAAACCGGGGAGCGTCTGGTCGGCCAGATTGCGAAACGTCAGGCCATCGTGAATCCGGAAAATACGATTTACAGTATCAAGCGTTTTATGGGACGTAAGTGGGGCGAGCCGGCCGGGCGTGAGTTGCCCATCGAGGAAGACGCCAAGCGGAAGACGTATAAGATTAACCGGGGCCCTAATAACGAAGTGAAGGTCGTCATGGGCGGCAAAGAATACAGCCCGCAGGAAATCTCGGCGATGATTTTACAGAAATTGAAGACCGATGCCGAAACATTCCTGGGCGAACCGGTAACCGAAGCCGTCATCACCGTTCCGGCTTACTTCAATGATGCCCAGCGCCAGGCCACCAAAGAGGCCGGGGAAATCGCCGGACTTAAAGTTTTACGTATTATCAACGAACCGACGGCCGCCTCACTGGCTTACGGTATGGATAAAAAGAAAGAGGAATCGGTCGTCGTTTACGACCTGGGCGGCGGCACCTTCGATGTCTCCTTACTGGAACTCGGGGAAGGCACCTTCCAGGTGAAGTCCACCGCCGGTGACACCCATCTGGGCGGCGATGACTTCGACCAGAGGATTATGGACTGGCTGTGCGATGAGTTCAAGCGGGACAACGGCATCGATTTGCGGCAGGACCGGATGGCTTTACAGCGTTTGAAGGAAGCCGGCGAAAAAGCCAAGGTCGAGCTTTCATCCGTACCGCAGACGGAAATCAACCTGCCGTTCATCACGGCGGACGCGAGCGGCCCCAAACATTTAAGCTATATTTTAACTAAAGCCAAGCTGGAACAGCTGGTTATGGACCTCGTGGAGAAAACCCTCGGCCCGTGCCAGCAGGCCTTAGGCGATGCCAATAAGACCAAGGCACAGGTAGATGAAGTGTTAATGGTCGGTTCGCAGACCAGAATGCCTTTAGTGCAGGATAAGGTCAAGCAGTTCTTCAGCAAAGAACCGAACCGCAGCGTTAATCCGGAAGAGGTTGTCGCCATCGGGGCGGCGATTCAGGCCGGCGTTCTCAAGGGCGATGTGAAAGACGTATTATTGCTCGACGTAACCCCGCTGACCCTCAGTATCGAAACTATGGGCGGCGTGGCGACCGCGATTATCCAGCGGAATACCACCATCCCGACCTCCAAGAGCCAGGTCTTCAGCACGGCGGCGGACAACCAGACCAGCGTGGAAATCCACGTCTTACAGGGCGAGCGTCCGATGGCGGCCGATAACCGCACGCTGGGACGCTTCATACTGGACGGTATTTTACCCGCGCCGCGCGGCGTACCCCAGATTGAGGTTGCGTTCGATATCGATGCCAACGGTATTTTGAGCGTCAGTGCCCGCGATAAGGCTACCGGACGCGAGCAGAAAATCACCATTACGGCTTCCAGCGGTTTGAGTAAGGATGATGTGGAGAAGATGAGACGGGAAGCCGAATCGCATGCCGCTGATGATGCGAAGCGCCGTGAAGAGGTGGATACCAAGAATAGCGCCGATACACTCGTTTACTCCGCGGAAAAGATGCTGCGGGACAATAAAGATAAAATCCCGGCGGATATGAATACGGAAGTCGAAGGCAAAATTGCCGCGGTAAAGTCCGCCTTGCAGGGCTCGGATATCAATGCTATCAAGCAGGCAGTCCAGGAACTCAATACCACGATGCAGAAAATCGGTTCGGCGGTATACCAGCAGCAACAATCGCCGCCCGGCGGACAACCCGGCGGGCAACAGCCGCCTCCCGGCGACCAGCAGCCTCCGCCCGGCGGGAAGAAACCCGGCGATGAAGGCACCGTCGAAGGTGAGTTCCGCGAAGTCTAACCGGAAATTAGTTTAAATAAAAAGAGGGGGCGAATAGCCCCCTCTCCTGTTTAATAACCAATAATCAAAGGCCAAATTCCAATAATTTACGTTCTATTTTTCACCGGCCGTGGCTTTTTGTTTAGTTTCGCGGATGTTATCGAATCTCTCAACTTTTACATCGGGATTTCCCTCTTCAATCATCAGGCACATTATCAGGCCGCTGATTTTCGATAGCTCCATAAGTTGGTTTTTAACCATCGCCATTCCCTGAGGGTCGGATACGTCTCCGAGGGTAGTATCGTTAATTATGGCTTCAAAGCGCTTCTTAACTCCGTCAGGCATTTTTTGCATAACCCGGTCCAAAACATCATCGAGTTTTACGACTTTCCTGTTTAATTGTCCCGGCTGTTTTTCTTTCTCCGCTTGAATACATCTAACCAGTATTTGCCGGGCTAACGTAGAAGGCCCCAAATCATATCTCTGTGCCAGTTCCCTTAGTCCGTCAAGTTCGCTACCGGTCATCCTTACCGACAGGAAGGAGGAACATAAATCCTTCTTATCAGGGGCATGAAACCGGCTCTTTTTACCTTTAGCTAACGGGCCTTTCGATTCCCAGTATTTAACTTCGTCATTTTCCGGTTGTGAGGTCTGGTTTTGTTTATTCATCTTTGTCTTCATCTTCAACTCCCTTCTCCCTCAGTCTTTTCTTGAAGCTCCGAATATAGTTTTCGCTCATAGGGAAGGCGGTTATCAATTTATAGTGGTCGTCAAATATACGCTCTATCACTGCGTTACGATATTTACCGCACAAGGTTTTACCTGAGAAGATATACCGCAGCTTACCGTTGCTCTTTGCCTTTGGGTCTTTGGTAATGAAGTACCAGCCGTTACATAAATTTTCAATTTCCTCAACCGTGACATTATGTTTGGAAATCTTTTCGAAGGCTTCATCATCCCAATCGATTATTATTCTCAATGATTCTACTCCTTTGTAACACAATGTGTTACATTTGTCAACGGAAGGACTTAAGTAGTATTACCCGAATATTTAAAAGTACACGTATTATATCCAATATTTAGTTATATTGTCTATTTATTAGATTTATAGTTATTATAAGTCTGTAATAGATGATACTTTGTTGAGGCAGTTTAGTAAAATAGAATCATTTAAAATATTTCCTTGTAAACTGCAAACTGTTAACTGTGAACTGAAAAATAATATTGGTAGTATTATTCAGCTTCAGCGATTTGGTTGAAAGCCCTGTAAAGTGGTATAATTTTAGTTTGGTATGACTGAAAAAAGAGATTATTACGAAGTTCTCGGTATCGACCGGAACGCAACCGAAGAGGATGTCAAGAAAGCCTTCCGCAAATTGGCTTTTCAATATCACCCCGATCGCAACTGCGAAGCGGGTGCCACGGAGAAGTTCAAGGAACTCAACGAGGCTTACGAAGTCCTTTCTTCCGCGGATAAGAGAGCCACTTACGACCGCTTCGGCCACACCGGGCCTGACGGCGGTATCGGACAGGGCTTCGGCGGCTTCGGCGATATCTTCGACGCCTTCTTCGGCGGTATGGGCGCTACGGTTAACCGGCAGGGTCCCCGGCAGGGTACCAACCTGCAGACCTCCGTTACCCTGACACTGGAAGAGGTGGCCTTCGGCTGCGATAAGGAAATCAATATCAGCCGGGTGGAAAACTGCTCGGTCTGCCGCGGTACCGGCTCGAAACCGGGTTCGCAGCCTGCGAAATGTCCGACCTGTAACGGCACCGGCCAGGTCCGCCACGTCTCGCAGGGCTTCTTCGGCCGTTTTGTCAATGTAACTACGTGCGACCGCTGTCGCGGCGAGGGTCAGCTAATCACCGAACCGTGTGTAAAGTGCCGCGGTTCCGGGCGCGAGAAATTTAACCGCACACTTACCATTTCTATTCCGGCGGGCGTCGATAACGGTAACCAGCTCAGGCTTACCGGCGAAGGCGATGCCGGCACCCGGGGCGGTCCGGCGGGCGACCTTTATTTGAATATCAGCGTCAAGCCTCACGAGTATTTTACCCGCGAGGGTGAAGACATCTATTATAACCTGGACGTAAATTTCGCGCAGGCGGCCCTCGGCGATGAAGTGGAAGTGCCGACTCTGAACGGAAAATCCCTAGTTAAGATTCCTGCCGGGACGCAGGCCGGTAAGGAATTTCATTTAAAAGATAAGGGCATCGGGCGCTTTCGCGGCGGGGGACGGGGCGATGAAATTGTCCGGGTTAAAGTCATCACGCCGGATAAACTGACGAAAGAACAGAAGAAGCTGTTTGAAGAACTGGCGCAGTCTTTAGGCACTAATAAGGCGAAAAAATAACCGACCCGCCGTTAATTATTGTTTCTTGTGGCGGAACATCGAGAAAAGCTGCCACGCACGTCCGGCCAGTTCGTGTTTTCCGGACGAACCGAGAATCTCGGTCATCACTTCCTGCGGCTTTCTCCCCTCGTAGAGTACCTCATATATCTTTTCGGTAATGGGCATGCCCAGATTGAGTTTCCGGGCCAGATGCCAGACGGCGGCGGTGGTCGTCACACCCTCGGCGACATTATTCATCGATTTGGTAATCTGTTTTAAAGGGCGCCCTTTGGTCAGTTCCACGCCGACGTAGTGATTACGGCTCAGGGTACTGGCGCAGGTGGCGATTAAATCTCCCAGACCGGTCAGCCCGGAGAGCGTCAGCGGACTGGCGCCCAGGGCAAAACCCATCGCGGCCATTTCCATCAGCCCGCGGGTAATAAAGGCAGCCTTGGCATTATCGCCGTAGCCCAGCCCATCCACCATGCCGGCGCCCAGTGCGATGATATTTTTCAGAGCACCGCCCAGTTCCACACCTATCACGTCCGAATTCGTATAAACACTGAAATTAGGAGCTGCGAGCAGTTCCTGTGCCCGCCGGGCGACGGAGTCGTCGACGTTAGCTACGACGGCCGAGGCCGGTAGGCCGCGCAGGATTTCCCGGGCGAGATTAGGCCCCGAGAGGACGCATATATTCGGGCGTAAAGCCGGGTCGATTTCCTCGCTGATAACCTCGGACATCCGCTTGAAGCTTTCCATTTCCAGACCTTTGCTGGCGCTGATTATCAGCATGTTGGGCTTTAAATGATCTTTGATAACAGTAACGTTCTGGCGCATCGTTTGCGAGGGAACTACGAGAAAAACCGCATCGGTTTTTTCGAAGGCGTCTTCCAAAGAGGCGGTAATCGCCAAATCAGGAGGATAGCTAAAATTCGCGGCCAGTATCGCTTTAGGGCTTTCCGCAAGCTCATCCGCCTCTTTTTGCGTACGCGCCCAGAGGCAGACTTCGTATTGCTTTTTGGCCATGAGTATGGCTAAAGTGATACCCCAGCTGGTTGTCCCGATAACGGTAATTTTAGGCATTCACCTTACTCATTCATTGTGTAATTCGTTTCATGAGCGGCTTATTGATGCGGATGGGAATCATCCACATGAACTTTTTCACCCAGTTTCCGCTCTTTTCCCTTGAATAAACGGACAATATTATCACGGTGCATGACGATGATAATGATGCCGCCGACTAGAGTGTAAGCCAGAATAAACAAGGGGAACCTATCGAGAATAGTCAGAGGAACCAGAATAATATAAGCGCCGACAGCGCCTGCAATCGAGCCGAATGAAGCGAATCTGGTCAGACCGGCGCCGATAATCAACACCTCGCCGCCGAACAGTGCCGCTACCGGGCAAAGAGCGACCAGTCCGCCGAAATAGGTAGCCACGCCGCGCCCGCCCTTAAACTTAAGAAAAATCGGCCAATTGTGGCCGCAGACTGCTGCCAGAGCCGCAAATACTTGTGCCGGCAGTAACAGGACATAACCGTGGTTACCAAGCATGATATGGTCTTTCCCGATAATCAGACCGGCGAAGACGACGGCGAAAACCCCTTTCATTAAATCAAGAACGGCCACCAGCGCGGCCGCCGTGCGTCCCGCGGTGCGCATTACGTTAGTCGCGCCCATCTTGCCGCTGCCGTATTTCCTGATATCCGTGCCGGTCGTGAATCTGCCGACAAGTACGCCGAACGGAATTGACCCCAATAAATAGCCTAATATAACTACACTGATTAATTTGGCGATAATCACTGAGCTGCCCTCGTCCTGAAAATCAATCTAATCGGTGTTCCGGAGAAACTGAAAGCCTCACGTAATTTATTCTCAAGATAACGGCGGTAAGTAAAATGAACCAATTTGGCATCGTTTACAGAAAAAACAAAAGTAGGCGGATTTACTTCAGCCTGAGTCGTATAGAGCAATTTGAGACGTTTCCCGCCTTTTGGCGGCAGTTCGTGAGCTGCAACTGCCTGCCTTATTATATTATTTACCATACTGGTAGGTAGTCGTTTCATTCGTTCCTGGTAAACTTTTAATACTTCCGGTAAAACTTCTCCGATACCCTCCCCGGTCTTTGCCGAGGTAAACAGTACCGGTGCATAGGGGAAAAATTTGAACTGGTTTTTTATATACTTAATATATTGTGCCTTATCGGTCGAATATGTCAAGTCCCATTTATTGGCAATAATGATGATTCCTTTAACGGACTCCTGGATATATCCGCCCACATGCATGTCCTGGGCGGACACCACGGTACTTGCGTCGATGACCAGCAGTGCCACATCCGACCTTTCGATGGCTTCCACCGAGCGGATGACGCTGTATTTTTCGATGCCTACTTCGATTTTTCCCCGCCGTTTGATGCCGGCCGTATCGATAAGTAAGATGCTCCGGCCTTCGTGTTCGATTCTGGTATCTATCGCGTCCCGCGTGGTTCCGGGAACATTATCGACAATCACCCGCTCCTCCCCTACCATAGCGTTGAGCAGGGTCGATTTGCCGACGTTAGGCTTGCCCACAATCGCCACCTTTATCATATCCGCCGTACCGGGTTCCGGTTGTTTTTCAGGCAGCAGGGACACCAGCTTATCCAGCAGTTCGGCAACACCCCGGCCGTGATAGGCGCTGACCGGCATCGGTTCGCCCAGCCCGAGGCG
>CAZJQF010000052.1:0-12672 GCA_964547925.1 uncultured Dehalococcoidales bacterium | reverse complement strand
TTTCCGGCCCGTCTTTCCCGGCTCCGGACCGTCCGATTTCCGCACAGGCGACGATAGTAACAGGGGCCTGTTTGACGGCATTGGCAGCCGGATTAAACTGCGGGAGGATTTCTGCCAGGGAGTCTTTAGCCGCCTGGTCTTTGATGATAATGAATCGCCAGCATTGCGTATTCTTCCATGAGGGAGCCTGCCGGGCCGCTTCCAGTATTTTCGCCAGGTCGTCATCGCTTACCGGGTCCGGCTTATACTGGCGGTAACTGTGCCGGTTTTTAATCGCATCGAAAATATCCATAGGTCCTCCTTAGTTTTTATTATCCCAGGCATCGTTTCCGATGAGGGGGACGAAACAGCAGGTACACAGGAATTCCGTTACGTAACTATCTGCGGTCCGGATAACTTTATACAATTCCTGTACTCGATAGTCGCCGACCGGTATTACCATTCGGCCGCCGATTGTAAGTTGCTCAATCAGTCCCCGGGGAATACGAGGTGCCCCGGCGGTGACCGCTATAGCATCATAAGGAGCGTCTTGCCGCCATCCCAGTGTATCTTCGGCAAGGTGAATTGTTACGTTTGAACAGTTTAATTTTCGGAGTGCCGATTCGGCATTATGAGCCAGTTCCGGTAACCGTTCCGTGCTGATTACGGTTCGGGCGAGGGTTGATAAAACGGCTGCCTGGTAACCGCTGCCCGTACCGATTTCTAATACTTTTTCACTGCCGGTTAGTTCGAGGGCCTGTGTCATCAGGGCGACGATATAAGGCTGGGATATCGTCTGGTTAAGGCCGATGGGCAATGGTCTGTCATCATAGGCGCAGGAGAGGGAATTAAGCGGGACAAATAATTCGCGGGGTATTCGTTTCAAAGTTTCCAGTACCCGCGTATCGTGGATTCTTTCGCTTAGAGAATCAATCAGCCGGGTTTTAGCGGCGGTAAATTCCATTTAGCACCAAATTATTAAATAAAGCGGGGTAAGGCGAAGGCTAATATTATCAATACTACCAGTACGATGCCGGTTAAAATACCGATTCTTTTTAATTCGCCCGCTATGTACGGATGCCTGGCAGTCCCGGTTAATACCGAAGCCCGCGTTGCGGAAGATGCAGCTCGCGGGGCGGCGGTGGCCGCCGGTTGTGATGTCGCGGTCGTCGTAGCCGCATTCATTTGAGCGGCTTGCGGTCTCTTTTGCGGTGGTTTGCGTTTTGATTTGGGCATATTATATCTACCTTCCGAAAGTTTAATTACTTCTACTTCGCTCTGGGATGAGATTTATCGTAGGTCTGTCTTATCTGGTCTGACGTCAGGTGCGTATACACCTGGGTCGTGGATATATTGGCGTGTCCCAACAGTTCCTGTACCGACCTCAGGTTAGCCCCGCCGCTGAGCATATGAGTGGCAAAGCTGTGCCGCAGGGTGTGCGGGCTGATTTTGCCTTCCAGATGGGCGGAGCGGGCGTATTCTTTTAGTTTTTGCCAGAAGCCCTGCCGGGTTAATCTTTCCCCGCGGGGATTCAGAAATAACGCGTTTTCCCCTTTTGCTCTGATTAACTTGGGACGGGTCACCTCGGTATATTCTTTTACGGTACGCGCCGCCCGTTCGTAAATCGGGATAAGTCTTTCTTTGTTGCCCTTGCCGAAACACTTCACGAAACCGTCGGTGGTATTGACGTCCCCGATATTCAAAGCTACCAGTTCGCTGACTCTCATCCCGCTGGCGTAAAGCAGTTCCAACATCGCTTTATCCCGTTTCGCTTCCAGAGTATCCTGCTGTGCCGGCTGTTCGAGCAATGTTCTTACCTGAGCTAACGATAATGTCTTAGGTAAGGACTTGCCGATATGGGGAGAACCGATATTATCGGTCGGATTATCCTTCAACTTGCTTTCCGCTACCATAAAGCTGAAGAACGACTTGGTCGCAGCCACTTTGCGGGCGACGGTGGTTGCCGCGTAGTTCTTTTCTTTCATCTGCAGGATATATCCCAGTACGCCCTGTCTGCCGAAGTTTTCCCAGTTGGGCATGGTATTATTTTTAGCCGCCTCACCCTCGACATATTTTACCAGGTCGGACAGGTCGTTCCGGTAAGCCATAATCGTGTTATCGGAGTATCCTTTTTCTACGGTTAGGTAATTTAAAAAGCTTTCAATTTCTTTATTAATCATTTTTTCTGCCTATCAAGTGTAACTCGGTGATATTTTAACATAATATTATAACCACCTCAAACTAAAAAACAAGTAATGATAAGAATCCGGTTCCTATAAAAATATTTATTAAGGGTATTGACTCTCCCTTAACGGGAGAGTTTATATTAGTTAACGAAGGCCTTCGAAATAGAATAAAGAAAGTAAATATGTTTAAAATCGGTGATTTCTCTAATCTCAGCCGGATTTCGGTTAAGACGTTGCGTTATTACGATGAAATAGGTCTCTTGAAACCTGTGGAAATAGACCGTTTTACCGGTTACCGCTATTATTCGGCAGAACAGTTGCCCCGATTGAACCGGATTGTAGCTTTAAAAGAGCTCGGTTTTTCACTGGAGGAAATCGGCAGTCTGTTGTCCGATTCGCTGTCGCTTGCCGATATCCGCGGTATCATGAGAGACCGTAAAGAAGGGCTGGCCCGCCAACTCAATGATACTGAAATTATGCTGGCAAAATTAGAGGAGTGGCTGAAAAAAATGGAGAAGGAGGGCAATATGCCGAAATATGATGTCATTATTAAAGAAGTTGCCGCCCAGAAGGTGGCTTCCTTACGGGATACCGTCCCTACTTATCAAGACGTTACCCCGTTGTTTACTGAACTGTGCGAGTACCTGATTAATAAAAAAGCACAATGGATTGGTCCGCCCCTGGCTCTTTATCATGATTGTGAATTCAAGGAACGTGACGTCGATGTGGAATTAGCCGTGCCGATTACCGGCACTCTGGCGGAAACGGCGCGTATCAAAATCAGAGAACTGCCGGCAATTCCAAAAGCCGCCAGTTTGATTCACCATGGTCCTTACGAACAGCTTCATGAAGCCTATAAAGCTTTGATGAATTGGGTGGCTGCTAAGAATTACCGTATTGTCGGGCCGGATCGGGAAGTATATTTGACCAGTCCTGAAGAATGTAAAAGTCCGGATGATTATATCACGGAACTGCAGGTTCCCATAGAAAACGTATCATAAAACTACATCGCGGTTACGCACCCCACGAGACATTCGTGGGGTGTTTCTTTTTTAACGGTCTTTCCTTTTATCTGTTAAAATTATACTTGGATATGGCCAGTCTTTTAATTTCCGAACAATTAAAAAAATTACCCTCCAAACCCGGTGTTTATCTGATGAAGCATGCCGATGGTACGATACTGTACGTCGGCAAGGCTATCAGCCTGCGTAATCGTGTGAGGTCTTATTTCGGCTCCAAACAGGGCTTAACGCCCAAGACCGAACAACTGGTTTCGCTCATTCACGATATCGATTTTTTCATCACCAATTCGGAACAGGAAGCTTTAATTCTAGAATTGAATCTTATAAAGCAATACCGACCTTATTACAATATCCGTCTCAAAGATGATAAGCACTTCCCGTATCTAAAGATCGATATAAAAAATAAATGGCCGTATGTCTGTATCGTGCGTAAGTGGCAAAAGGACGGAGCCCGCTATTTCGGGCCTTTCGCCAGTTCCTGGTCCGTTCGGCAGACGCTTAAAACGATTCAAAATATTTTTCCCACGCGGCTCTGCACGAAACCTATTACCGGTGATGCCTTACAGCCCTGTCTGGATTATCACATAAAAAAGTGTCTCGGGCCGTGTATCGGTGCCGTATCCAAAAAAGAATACGATGATGTTATCAAGCAAATAATCCTGTTCCTGGAAGGCCGGCAGGAAGATGTAATCAAAGAATTGAAACACAAGATGGCAGAAGCTTCGGCATCTCTAAATTATGAGCTGGCGGCCCGTCTCCGCGACCAGATTCAGGGTGTTTCCAACGTTATCGAAGCCCAGCACTTTGCCGCTAAAGTGAAAGGCGAGCAGGATGTTATCGCTTTCGTGACCGACCGCGACCAGGCGTACGTGCAGGTATTCTTCGTCCGTAACAACCGGTTAATCGGGCGGGAGAGCTTTACCCTGCAGGGCGTCCGCGAGGAAGAACCTTCGCGGATTATGACCGGCTTTGTTAACCAGTATTATGATTCGGCAACATATATTCCATCGTTAATTTTATTGCAGCATCCCATCGACGAACCGGAATTTACCGCGAATTGGCTTTCGGAAAAACGGGGCAGTAAGGTTACTATCGAAGTGCCGCAGAAGGGCAATAAAAAAGAGCTTGTCGCTACCGTTGCCGAGAATGCGAAACACAGTCTGGAACAGGCTAAAATCAAGCAGCTTACCGGTCCCGGCCAGTTAACCGAAGCCCTGGCGGAATTACAGAAAGAGCTGAAGCTGGCCAAATTGCCCGGGCGTATCGAAGGCTATGATATTTCTAATATTCAGGGGCAGGACGCGGTCGGCAGTATGGTGGTTTTCGAAAACGGCAAATCGAAGTCGGCCCACTACCGCCGTTTTAAAATTAAGACCATACCCGGAGCTAACGATTTTGCGATGCTGCAGGAAGTCATTACCCGCCGCTTTAAACGTGTGCAAGCCGATACGGCCGCGGACGATTGGGCGGTTCTGCCGGACCTTGTGTTAATCGATGGCGGTAAAGGGCAGGTAAACGGAGTTTACGATGTCATGCGTGAGCTTGGCGTTACCGGTATTTCGGTAATCGGACTCGCTAAAGAAAACGAAGAGATATACCTGCCGCATCGGAGCAAGCCGGTATTGTTACCGCGTACGGCTAAAGCCTTGCAGCTTTTACAGCGGGTTAGAGATGAAGCCCACCGCTTTGCCATCGGTTATCATCAGAAAGTTCACAAGCGGAGTACTTTCACCTCAGCCCTTGATAATGTTTCCGGTATCGGCCCGCGGCGGAAACGGGCTTTATTACGTCGTTTCGGCTCTGTCCGGGCTATTCAGCAAGCCTCGGTTGAAGAGCTTATGGCTGCTGAAGGCATCACCCGTAAAATCGCCGAAGGAATTAAAAAACAAATATAATCCAAATTAAAAAATACTAATTACACATTACTTTAAATTATGGGGGAATGGCGATGAGACCCGAATGGTCGGACAGTTACTGGAAAAACATGGATAAAGAAACTGCTAAAAAGCTGCGGACGAAATGCCCGAAGTGTGGCAGTACCAATACTTACTACAACAAAAAATTCCGCGTCTGGCGGTGCGTTAAATGCGAGCATTCGTTTGCTGTAAAAGGCTACGGCGATTCCTGGTGGCACCGCTTGATGTTCTGGAACAGATAATCCATTTCAAAAGTCATTTATTAATTAAAGCCTCTGAAAATATTTTAGCATCCGCTTTCTGTTTTATTGATAAATCAATAATAAGGGAATATAATCAGGAACACCGGAATTCTGTTTTTATTATTATCCCTTCTTTTGCTATTGAATTAACTCCGGTAAAAACCAATAAATGCTATTGTTTATTAAAGATTAAGACGGATTAATCTTTTGCCAAAATAAAATAAACATAAGGAGATTTACCGGTGAGTAAGAGATTGTTGGATAAAGTAGCAGTGATTACCGGGGCGGCCGGTGGTATCGGCCGGGCATCTGCCGTGGTTTTTGCGAAAGAGGGTGCGAAGGTTGTCGCTGCCGACATAAACACTACCGGCGGTACGGAAACAGTAGCAATGATAAAATCTTCGGGAGGTGAGGCTATCTTTGTTCCCACTGACGTCTCGAAGGACTCCGATGCCAAGCACCTTATCGATACGACTCTGGGAAAATACGGCAGGATAGATATTCTTTTTAATATTGCCGGCGTCGGACACAGCTTCGTACCGCTTGAGGAAATCGACGAGCGGGAATGGGATAAAGTCTACGGCGTCAACGTTAAAGGTCCGTTTCATACGATGAAATACGCGATACCTTTTATGAAACAGGCTCATTCCGGTGTAATTATCAATGTGGCATCTATGGGCGGTATAAATCCAAGGCCGAACGGATGCGGTTACACCAGTTCGAAAGGGGCTTTGATTACCCTGACCAGGGCTGTCTCACTGGAATTGTCGCCGTACAACGTCAGGGTTAACACGATTAATCCGGAAGGTACCGACACGGCGATGGTGCTGGATATAATTCCCAAAGATGTTGACCCCGTACAGGCCAGAAAAGAGCTTCAGTCCAAAATTCCGCTGGGACGTTTTATCAAGCCGGAAGAAATCGCCTATACCGGTGTTTTCCTGGCTTCCGATGAAGCTTTAATGATGAGCGGTACCCAGATTAACGTAAACGCAGGTTTTATTTAATATCGGAAAGGGAGCTACTTAGCGGTCATTATATTTAAGTATTAAGGTTGCTGATTAAAAAAGCAGGGCGTACTTAATTTATAGTATTTAAACTAAGTACGCCCTTTTTATTGGCTCAGTTGGTATTAGGAATCATGGTAATTAAATCTGACCTATTTTCCCGGTCTTCTTATTTTTCCAGTATCCCCGCTGCTGCATCGGCCAGTTAAAGGTGATAGCCCCGGGGCGGGGACAATCGTTCACACAGCAGCCGCAGTACCAGCACTCTTCGGGATGCAGTATCAACGGCGGTTTACCCTTCTCGGGATGCGGCATATAAACATCTATCTGGCAAACTTCTACGCAATGGTTGCAGCCGGTGCAGATATCCGGATTGAATATCACCGGTTTGTTCGGTGTCGAAAGATTCGGCATGGCGATTATTTTTTCTTTAGACATCTTTTTCTCCTGAAGTTCCGTTCGTTTCTTTGCCATCATTTTCTCCGATACACGCCTTTATAGTCTTTGTTGTAAGCTTCATACTGCTTTTTCATATTACCCCAGAAAACCTGCGGCAATTTCCCGGTTTTAACTTTGTTGTTTTCCAATTTAATTGTTATGAAGTGATTCCAATCCGGCGGGTCGAGGGCCGGATAGTCGATTCTCCGGAAGTTCAACGGCATGCTGCTGGCTTTGCGTGCCAGCATTGCGTTGATAATGATTTGTGCGTAAGTTAACATGCTGGTGTCTTCCAGACTGCGCATCAGCTTATGGGGGTCCATCGCGAACAGCAAAGGCACCGATTCCTTTTCGATTTTTTGCAGTGCTCCCATACCCATTTTCATCAGGTTTTCGGTTAAAAATTCGCCGACATAGTACTGCATGACCCTGGCAATCCCGGCGTGCAGCTCTTTCCATTCGACACCGGAACTCCGCTTGACCGGGGCATAGACCCGGGCTTTCTCCCGGTTGATTTGTTCGCGGGACACTTTAGGTTTACCGGTCTGCCGGGCGTAATCGGCGGCTTTGCGGCCGGCGTATCTGCCGGTTGCCGCACAAAAACTGTGGTCCTCAGCACTGAACATAGACCCTCCGGCGGCATATAGTCCGTCGAGAGAAGTTTTTAAGTTCCAGTCTACTATCAGGCCGCCCGCATTACCGGCGCCGCGCCATTGCGGCAAACTTTTGCCTTCAAGATACTTATAACTTTGTAACAGGTCACGGCTCTCATCATAACCGGCTTTGTTGAAAGTATTGGTGATTATTTTGACCGTGGATTCTTCCTGCAGCATCAGGTTCCAGGTAGCCCTGCGTTCGACATCCGGCATCGCCGGAAAATCACCGTAGAACGGCAATGCATATTTGCCCTTAAGAATTCCCTGTCGGATGGCTTCTTCGACTTCAGGGGGCGGTATCATTTCACCATAGTCTTCCCAGCCCTGAATCGGCCAGGGTACCCTTTTACCGTTGGCATCGATAATCGGTACATTTTCGTAGCTGGCATCGCCCGCACCGGTATACCACTTGTGCTTGTAACCGGTCGCAATCGGCAGGGCTCCGGTACTTTCCATCATGGTTAAACTGGCCCCGGCCCGCCAGGCCATCGCGGTACCGTCTCCCGATATCGCCCGGGAATGCATATTGCAGTACCCTCCCAGTTCGGTGCTGATTAACCATATCGAACCGGCTCCGGCGGCAGAAAGGACGGTTGCCTTAGATTTAAATATCAAGAATTCGCCGGTACGGTTGTTAAAGCCGGTAGCCCCGATTACCCGCCCGCCCTGGACGCCGTTCTCGGTCAGCAGGCTGGTCGCCATCACCCGGTCGAAAATTTTCACTCCTAAGCGCTGGCATTCCTTCTTCAGGGCAGGTTTAAAAGTGTTGCCCCATACTCTTATCACGACGTTGTTACGCTTGCTTTTTGGATTGGATTTAAATTTAATATCTTCGGCCGAAAGGTAGCTGTGTGACTTTCCGTAGCGGGGAGAGATCATGAGCTTGGTTTTCTTATCCCGGCCTATGGCACCTACATATTCGTCTTTGGTGTCCCTGATTTTACCGCCTATCTGTTCCATCTCAAGGAGAGTATCCCAATTTTCGCGGTTCTGGATTTGGAGCCCGATGCCGTTGGTGTATGGCCGGTCGGCCATATGTAAGGCCCATTCATCCGGGTCTACGTTGGATAATGGGTTAGCAGGGGCATTACACCAGTGGTCGCATCCGGGACCGCCGGCTCCGCTCCTGATGGTATCTCCCTTTTCCACTAGGGCTACCTTCAATCCCTCACGCGCCGCGCTGATAGCCGCCCAGCATCCGGCGATGCCGCCTCCGACAATTAAAACGTCGGTTTCGATTTCCTGCTCCTGTTCGTACCGGACCGGATACGCCCAGTCGGGAGCGTGCCCTTCCTCTTTGAGATAATCATGCCATGTAGACAATCCAGTTACCTCCTTTTTATTTAATTAATCCGGTAAAATTTAGATTTGTTTTTTATAATACTGGTTCCACCGTTTGCGTTACTTTATAATAAATGGTAATCAAGTCTATATTTATATTTTGAATATGTCAAGTGCTGCTTACGGCAGGCTGACATTACGTATAATCGAAGTTACCGGCGCATAATTACTTTGTTAATATGAAACAAAACATTAACCGGATATAAGGAGAAAAGGAGGTCAAATGAAAACAGCATGGAAAATGGACGGTAAGCCCGCCCTGTTGGTTTTGCATATGCAAAAAGGTATGTTCGATAACACTCCCGTTTTACAGAAGACTCTGGCAGAATCCGGTATCATTCCCCGGCAGCAGAAATTACTCAAAGCGTTC
Source organism: uncultured Dehalococcoidales bacterium (assembly GCA_964547925.1). Lineage (GTDB taxonomy): Bacteria > Chloroflexota > Dehalococcoidia > Dehalococcoidales > JAFGLR01 > JAFGLR01. The sequence goes on along the minus strand of CAZJQF010000052.1, from coordinate 3,515 downwards.
CGGGCTAAAAAACTCCCCGTAATATTCGTTAATGTCATGAAACATGCTCCGATTCAGGGCATTCCTCCATCCTATGGTTTTTTATGGGAAGAAGAGCGTTCTTACGAACCCCGGCCGGGGGATGTTGAGGTGATACCCGAATTGGCTCCTCAGGCGGGAGAAGCCGTTTTGATTAACTGGCCGTTTACCGCATTCAACAATTCCGGATTGGAGCAGGCGTTAAGAATTCTGGGCGTAAACACACTGGTAATAGTCGGATTTGCGACTAACGGCGTGGTCTACGGTACCGCCCAGTCGGCGGCCGACCGTTTTTATTCCGTTATCATTCCGGTTGACGCCTCGACCTCGCCTAACGAACTCGCTCATAAAGCGGTGATGGAGGCGATGGCTCCGGCAATGGCATTAGTCACCACGACGGATGATGTTATCGCCCACTTAAAGTAATTCGCTATACCTTGTTTGAATTATGATATTCCGGAAGCATCTGTCGTAGAACAGGCTTTCACTTTTAGTGCCTATTCGGTATAATAAGAAGGCGTAACGGAAAATTTTAGCGTTGCAAATAGTAAAAATAATTAACGCGAAAATTTAGTTCATCAGTTCATGCCAGCGTAGCTCAGTCGGTAGAGCAGCGCTTTCGTAAAGCGCGGGTCGTAGGTTCGATTCCTATCGCTGGCTCCATTTGTTAATCAGGCAGGACAGGAGGGCTTTTACGATGGAAGTCAGAATCAATAACCACCCGAATTCTTTATCTACGAAAGTCTTTTTCAGCGACGAGAGCGGTTTTGAAGTGGCTTCCGTTATCGTTACCGGTAAGACCGATGCCGTGCTTATCGATGCCCAGTGGACTTTGTCCAATGCCCACCGTGTTATTGCCGAGATCGCCGAGACCGGTAAAATCCTGAAGACGATTTATATCACCCACGCTCACCCCGACCATTATTTCGGATTGGGAGTTATCGCGGAGGCATTCCCCCAGGCTCGTTTGATTGCCTTACCGGAAGTGGCCCAACTTATTAATAAGCAGTTCTTCGGTAAGCTCGAACACTGGGAAAAGACTATCGGACCGACCAATTGTTGCCGCAAAGAGGCGAATCTTGAACAAATGGAGGAGAATTATTTCGAACTGGAGGGTCACCGTATCGAAATCATTCCCCGTGTTATGGGCGATTTGAAATATAATACCGTTGTCTGGATACCCTCGATTAAAACCCTTTACGGCTCCGATGTTTTGTTCAACCAGGCCCATCCCTTTACCTGCGAGGTAACTTATGAAGAACGTCTGCAGTGGATAAAAGACATCGAAAAGCTGGAAGCAATGAACGCCGAAGTTATTATCCCCGGTCACCAGAAACCGGGCATGCCTTTTGATACCAGTTCTTACACCTTTACCAAAGACTATATCAAGGCTACCGAAGAAGAAATCGCCAATACCAAAGACGTCGGCGGCTTTTATTACGCGATGGTCAAATGTTTCCCCGAGGCTAACCTTTTCATCAGCAACGATATGAACGCGGGTGTCTTCAAAGGCGGTATGAACTGGAACTGGCGGGAAGATTAAATAAATTTAATTCTGTCTTCTGCGGCTACTTCCGGTACGCCACGTAGATATCTGCTTCAAGCATAACGCCGTTATCATAGTAATGATGCACGAAATAGAGATTTCCGGCGTTATCTAACGTCGGCTCACCGGCAAACTGGGAAATTATCATTTCCGGTTCCGTCCATTGCCCGTTAACTTTGTGCGAAACCAAAATCGCCGGTGTGCCCATATACGTACGTAAGAACCATAGCTCGTTGCCGTCCTGGCTCACGAACGGCCAGCCGTCCGTTTCCGTCGTGTTTACGATATCGATACTCTCCGGTGTTTGCCACTCTCCGTTAACCTTTCGTGTTACGAATATATCGACATCTCCGCTGCCTGCGGTTTTCGGGGCGTGGAAATAAATCTCATTGCCGTCTGCCGTTATATGCATCTCGCCGATCTGGTATTCTGCGTTAAGCTTCGGTCCGGCGTTCCGCCAGTTTTGCCATTTACCGTTAATCAGTTCCGCCGTCCAGATATCGATATTCCGGAAATTACCGGCCCGTGCCGTGGCAAACCACATCGTATTGCCCTGGATGCATTCCGCCCCATCCATTGAATACTTGTCCGCATCCTGCAGCCAGACTCTCTCCGCCGGTTGCCACACACCGTTAACTTTGTGCGATACCCAGATACCTGTCACACCGTCTAATACCTGTTTTTCCGCCGGAACGGTCACGTCAGGTGTAAAAAAGAAATAAAGCGTATTACCGTTGGGAAGAATAAAAGGCGAATCCTCGCCGCCGGCCGTATTCACACCGCTGCCGAGGGGAACCGGTATCTCGTATTCATCGGAATATAGAATCGGCGGGTACATATCCATTTCAGGAGTTACTTTTATCACTCCGGACGGGATTTTCTCCAGTCTATCGATGTGGTTATATGTTGGTGTTGTTGAAATAGTTGTGGATGTTGTGTTGGTCGTGATCACGGTTGTGTTAGGGGGTAGTACACACCCGGATAATACTATGCCGGCAATCAGGGTCAATCCAATAACCAGTTTAACTGCACTCTGCCGACTTAACATAATGCTTTATCTCCGGCAATAATTTTGCCCTCATTATAGCAGATACCGGAGAAAATAAAATTATAAAAATATACAATTGTTATTCTGAGGAGTGGCACGACGAAGAATCCGTAATTAAGATTAGTGTGGCTAAAGGCTTTTTACCCAGTTTACGGCGTTAGTGAAAATGGCGAAACCGTCGCCGTTTTCCGGCAGCCCGTCCCGCGGCCACATCGGGTGCTGGGTGTTGCGGATGTAGCGTTCCGGATGAGGCATTAAGGCAAAAACCCGGCCCGTCTTATCGGCAATACCGGCGATACTTTCCAGCGAGCCGTTGGGATTATCGGGGTAAGTCATCGTCGGTTTCCCGTCCGCATCGCAGTACCGGAGAGCGACGTTTAATTTCGCCAGCACTTTCGGTTCGGCAACGAGTTTCCCTTCACCGTGAGCCACCGGTAGGTAAACTCTGTCGATACCCTGTGTAAAGACACAATTCGATTTCTTATTAGCCACCATATTTATCCAGCGGCACTCGAACCGTCCGGAGTTATTATTGGTCAGTGTAAATGACGGCAGTCCGTCCGTAGAAATATATCCGAAATGCCCTGATTTTGCCAGCACCTGAAAGCCGTTGCAGATGCCCAGAATCAGACCGCCTTTATCGATGAATTTCTGAATATCCTCGCCCAGTTTCAGCTTCATTTCATTGGCTAATATTTTACCGGCGGCAATATCATCACCGTAAGTAAACCCGCCGGAAATGACTAAAATGTTATAATCGGCGACTTTCTTTTCGTGTTTAATCAGCCGGTTGATATGCACCTGCTCGGTTTCCGCTCCCGCTTTCTGAAAGGCAAAAGCGGTCTCGTTATCGCAGTTCGTCCCCGGTGCCCGGAGCATTAATACTTTTACTGTTGCCATTTT
>CAZJQF010000051.1:8748-12736 GCA_964547925.1 uncultured Dehalococcoidales bacterium | reverse complement strand
GAAGCATTTAACCTGGCCGGACACTTCCTGATAGTAAACCGGAGAGGTAATCATAATAACGTCGGCCTGGGGAATGGCGTCCAATACCGCGGTCAAATCGTCTTTAGTCGCACATTTCTCCGTTTTAGTCTTGCAGGAGCCGCAGCCCTGGCAGCCTTTATAGTTCATCTTGTTCAGTTCGAAGGTCTGTACGTCAGCCCCCAGACTTTTCGCCGTTTCGATAAATTTCCCGGCGATAGCAGCACTATTGCCTTTTGAACGGGGACTGCCTAACACACAGAGTACTTTCATTCGGTTCTCCTTAATAAATTTATTAATATGGCACATTTTAGCTTATTTTGGGCAAATGTAAAAGTTCGGCATTAACGGAAAAATCCGGGGATAGCCGGCCGGAAAATACTTTTGCTATATTCGCAGTGTTGTTAAATTTCCCTGACCACGTTATAATTTCAAGGTAGACAGGCAACCGCTTATGATAGATGTCCATCGAATATTAGTCCCGGTAGTCGGCAATCCTGCCGATGAAGAGGCAATGCAGCTTGCCTGCTTTTTAGCCAAGAAAAATAAGGCAAAAATCTGGGCGGTTTACGTTATTCAATTAAGCCGGTCGCTGCCGGTGGATGCCGAAGTCGATGCGGAAATCAGCCGGGGTGAGGCTATCCTCGACCATATCGAGAGGGTAGCCGAAGAGATGGACTATAACGTAGAGACCGATTTACTGCAGGCCCGTGAGGCCGGTCCGACGATTGTCGAAGAAGCGTCCGACCGTAATGCGGATGTTATCATCATGGGTATCCAGTATAAACGGCGGTTAGGCCAGTTCAGTATGGGGGATGTCGTACCTTATGTACTGAAGAACGCATCCTGCCGGGTTATTTTGTATCAGCAGTGAGATAATGGAAAAATTAAAAATAATAATTATGGGTTGCGGGCGGGTCGGGGCACAACTGGCCGCGACGCTAGATACGGACGGGCATGCCGTGACCGTACTCGATACCGATGCTTACAGCTTCCGCCGTCTGCCGGCTTCTTTTGGCGGCGCGGCATTACTGGGCAACGGCATCGATGAGGCGGCGTTAAAACGGGCCGGCATCGAAGAAGCGGACGTCTTTTTTGCCCTCACTCAAGGGGACAACCGGAACATAATGGCGGCTCAGATGGCCAAGCAAATATTTAATGTTAAGCGGGTTATCTGCCGTATTTACGACCCCTTACGCCAGGATATTTTTGCCTCTCTGGGGCTGGAATCCATCAGTCCGACCCGGATTATTGCCGATATATTAAAAAACAAACTGGAAGGCAGCGAGTAATGTATTTCGTCATCGTCGGCGGCGGGAGAGTCGGTTATTATCTTTCCAAAGCGTTACTTCAAGAAGGACATGAGATATCGATTATCGAGAAAAATCCCATCGTCTGTAACATCATCAATGAGGAGCTCGGTACGATATGTCTCCGCGGCGACGGCTGTGAGACTTCGATACTTTCTGAAGCCGGGACCGAACGGGCGGATATGCTGATTGCGGCGACGAGCGACGATGAAGATAACCTGATAGCCTGCCAGTTAGCCAAACATAAATTCAATGTACCGCGGACGATTGCCCGTATTCGTAATCCGCAGAATGAACTGTTGTTTAAAAAGCTGGGTGTGGATATCACCATCATCACGACGAATATGATTATCGAGGCTATCAGCGAGGTGGTGCCGACCCATCCCATGACGCACCTGATGACCGTCCGGGATAGAGGGCTGGAAATCGTTGAAGTTCAAATCCCGGCCAAAGCGACTTCGGTCGGTAAAGCTGTAAAAGACCTGGCACTACCGCCCAATACGAGCCTCATTCTTACTATCCCCAAAGATAAAAATCCTCAAGTTCCGACTCCGGAAACAATAATCAGGGGCGGCGACCAGATTATTGCCGTTACCCCTCAGGATTCGGAAGAAGCCCTGCGTACCGTTTTGCGCGGAGCCTGATTCCTGCTATAATTATTCCACTCTATTTATCCCTTTAAGAAACATTAGCGGATAATTATACGCTCTGGAGGCGCCTATGCCGGTGACACGGGCCAATAAAATCTGGACGGCGGTTGCCCTGTTTTTACTTTTAGTCATTATTGCCGGAGGAGTTATGCTCCGGCTGAGGATGCCGCACAGTGCCCCGGTTGAAATCATACTGGAACTCCCGGACGAATATGCCGGACAGGTTTATGTTTACGGAACGGTCAATTCCCCCGGTTATTATGCATATAAAAACAGCGATAGCATTGCGAGTTTAGTACAGGCAGCCGGCGGACTAACCCCAAGCGCCGACTTTAAAAATATCAGGCTATATTTGCCGGATGCAGAAAGTACTTTCGAACCGCAGAAAGTGGATATTAACCGTGCCGGACAATGGCTATTGGAAGCAATTCCCGGTATCGGGGAAGTGCTGGCCGGACGGATTATCGCTTACCGCGAACAGCACGGACCGTTTCAAAATATTAACGAGCTGACGCAGGTGGAAGGCATCACCGTCAGCCTCTACGAAAAAATCAAACCGCTTATTACGGTAACGGAATAGGCGGCAGTGCTATTAATATTATTCAGTTGTGCCTGGGTGCTGGGTATCTATCTCGGCTCTTTATTCCGGATACCCTGGCCGTTCGTTTTCACCGGCATAATACCGTTACTCGCGCTGATTTTTACCCGGCATCACCGGAAGCTGATTATAAGTCTGGCACTAGCGATTTTTCTTTTCTGGGGCGGGACGGTACGCTATACGGCGACTCTGCCGGACGCTAATATTAATCGGTTAGTAAATTATACCGGGCAGACGGTAGCAATACGCGGCCAGATAGATAACGCTCCTGATGTAAGAGATAAGACTGTTCATCTTGAAATTACTGCATCTGAAATCAAAACAGCGGACGCATGGGTAAATGTAAAAGGGCGGGTTCTACTTTATGCCGAAAGAACGATTGAATGTAAATACGGCGATATCGTTCAAATAACGGGAAATCTTGCTGAGCCGCCTGAGTTCGAAGCGTTCAATTACCGGGGCTATTTAGCTAACCAAAACATCTTCGTGGTAATGACTTACCCAGCTATCGAGGTAATCGAAGCTAATACCGGCTTTAGTCCGATGGGCTGGATTTACTCAGTCAGAGAAAAACTGGCGGAGCAACTGGCCCGAATTCTGCCGGAGCCGCAGGCTTCGCTCGCCCAGGGCATTCTGCTGGGGCTGCGGGGGAATATTCCGCAAAGCCTTAAAGACGATTTCGCCCATACCGGAACGTCTCATATACTGGCGATTTCCGGCCAGAATTTGAGCATATTGGCCGGGATTCTGGTGAGCCTGGGCATCTGGATATTCGGACGGCGGCATTATATTTATGTCTGGCTGGCACTGGCTGTCATCGCTTTTTACACCATTCTGACCGGATTGAGCGCCCCGGTAGTCCGGGCCTCCGTCATGGCCGCGATGTTTCTCTTTGCAGAGCTATTCGGACGGCAGAAAAGTGCCTTTACCGGTATTGCCTTTGCAGCGGCTGTAATGATTGGCATCAGCCCGGAAATTTTACGGGATGCCTCTTTCCAACTGAGTTTTCTGGCTATGGCCGGACTGGTGTTTATCGCCCCGTTTTTACAGAATCTGACGCGTAAAGCCGTCAGCTTAACGTTAGGAGAAGAAAATATACCGTCACGGGCTGCCAATATCGTTTTGGACAGCCTGATGGTCTCACTGGCCTCGGTTATCGCCGTCTGGCCGGTGATTGCCTATTATTTCGATATCGTGTCGCTGGTAGCCCCGATAGCTACTTTGCTGGCCTTGCCTGTTTTTACCGGGATTATAGTCGTGAGCGCCGCAGCCGCTTTGCTGGGAATAGCCTTTTTGCCGCTGGGTATAGCTATCGGCTGGCTGGACTGGCTATTCCTGTCTTATTTTTTAGGGGTGGTGAGTCTTTTTGCTTTATGGCCCGCTTCTTATTTCAAGACCTCGGCGGTTGATGG
>CAZJQF010000051.1:7203-8648 GCA_964547925.1 uncultured Dehalococcoidales bacterium | reverse complement strand
CAGCACGGTAATCAGCAAATATTGGTGGACGGCGGGCCAAGCCCGCAGGCGATTAATCTGGAACTGGGCAAGCGGATGCCGTTCTGGGACCGGACCATCGAGTTGGTGATTTCGACTCATCCGGATGCCGACCATTTAGCCGGTCTCGAAGACGTGCTGCATAGGTATCAGATTAGCCGGGTTATGGTGTCGGGTATGGATGCTGAAACTGCCCTGAACGAACAATGGGAACAGTCTCTGCGGGAAAAAGATATCAGTGTTATTCAGGCACAGGCCAGCCAGCGGATTAACTTAAGTGACGGTGTTTTCATTGAAGTAATCAATCCGGTCGTTCCTTTTCAATTCGCGGCGGATGACGATGATAACGGCGTTGTTTTGCGGGTGGTTATCGGGCAGGTCAGCTTTCTTTTAACGGGGGATATTTCCGCACAGGGGGAATTTTCTTTGATTGCTCGGAGGGCAGATTTAGATAGTACGGTTTTGAAAGTGGCTCATCACGGCTCGATGTATTCTTCCACCGATGAGTTTCTGAACGTAGTACGACCTCAGATAGCCGTAATTTCCGCGGGGCAGGATAATCCTTACGGGCATCCCGCAGTACAAACTCTGGACAGATTAAACGAGACAATTGAGGTACAATATATTTTCCGCACCGACTTATCGGGGACTATCGAGTTTATCGCCGATGGGGAGAGGCTGTGGGTGAGGGAAGAATTAACCAAACAATAAAACGGATAGTTAATTGTTGATAAATGCTACCATATATGCTAGCATAAATGAACAAAAGGAATTATAATAAGAGATGAATCGGGCCGATAAAAGAGAACAGAAAATTAGGGAAAACATTAAAAATGTCAGCCTGGCAGATTTCGAGTGGTTGATCAGTAAATACGGCAGACTGGAATTCGGGGGTAACCATCCGATAGCGACTTTCGGGAATATCCGTTATTCTTACAGAAGACAGAATCCCGTCAGATTTCAATATGTCGAAGAACTATTGAAGATTATCGATAAATTACGCTCGGAATGAGGAGTAAAGATGGAAAAGAATGTTGATTATTATATGAATTTACCGTATACGGTCGTAGTGAAAAAGGATTCAGATAACACCGGCGGAGTCTGTTATATATCCCGGATATTAGAGATACCTCATTTACTCGGGGACGGAGAAACACCGCAGGAAGCTCTGGAGTGTTTGAATATTCATATGAAATTGGTTGTCGAGGCATATTTAAAGGACGGCATTCCGGTTCCCGAACCGCAAACCGAATTCAGCGGCAATATTAACATCCGGGTTGACCCGGCGCTGCATGCCGACCTGTCCAAAGAGGCCGCCGCCTATAATATGAGTCTGAATAAATATACCTCCCTCATTCTGGAACGCCGTCAGGCTTTTAATACCGGCATATCGAAAAGTCCTGAAAGAAAAACGAAAAAGATAAGGG
>CAZJQF010000051.1:0-7103 GCA_964547925.1 uncultured Dehalococcoidales bacterium | reverse complement strand
GAGGTTTGATATTTGGAAAATAAAAATTACCGCCCGGAATTTTTTACCGAAGCGTTAAATGAGGCGAAGAAAGGATATGCCGAGGGCGGCATCCCGATTGGTTCGGTGCTGGTATATAAAGATAAAATCATCGGGAGAGGCCATAACCGGAGAGTCCAGGAAGGCAGTCCTATTTTACATGCGGAAATCGATGCGTTGCGGAATGCCGGGCGGCAAACCGCCGCGGTATATGCAGATTGCACTCTTTACACTACGCTTTCCCCCTGTCCGATGTGCAGCGGCGCGGTTCTTCTATACAAAATTCCAAGAGTGGTTATCGGGGAAAACCGCAACTTTAAAGGCTCGGAAGAACTATTGAAAGCGGAGGGTGTCGCAATTACCTTACTCGACGACCGGGAATGCTTCGACCTTATGAAGAAATATATCGCAGAAAAGCCCCGTTTATGGTTCGAGGATATCGGGGAATAGACAGGTATTTGGTAAAAACAGAGTCTGGTATTTGACAATAATTTTAGCTTATGGTATAAATTCTATTACAACTAAATATAGCTAAAGGCGTAGAACGGGACTAGTAAACTGTCCGCAGGGCTCAGAGAGTCGGGTAAGGTGTGAGCCGATGCCGGTGCCGCAGATTGAATGGACCCGGGAGCTGCCGACCGAAATTTAAGTAGGTTGTGCCGCCGGAGGAGCGTTATCAGACCTCAGGATATTGTTACATAAACAGTATCTTTAAAGAGATAGCCGGACCTGTTTTTACCGGCTAACAAGGGTGGTATCGCGAATTGACCTTTCGCCCCTTCGGGCGAAAGGTTTTTTTATTTTAATTCGATAAGGAGGGAAAGTGTTAAAACGAAGGAATAACTGGCCCGGTCGGGCCGAATATTAAGTATAAAACAGCAATTATTTAAATAACATTTATAGCTGAAAGCTGAATGCCGACAGATCGTAAAAAGGAGAAAAAATGGATAGTAGAACTAAGTTTACCCTGGAAGAAAAAGATATACCGAAAGCATGGTATAACATTCAAGCCGACCTGCCCAAGCCGTTACCGCCGGTAATGAGTCCGATGACCGGTAAACCGGCCGGCCCGGCTGATTTCGAGCCGCTGTTTCCGATGTCGCTGATTATGCAGGAAGTCAGCCAGGAACGGTATATCGAAATTCCCGAACCGGTACGTGAGGTTTATAAACTCTGGAGACCGACCAACCTTATCCGGGCTCATCGTCTGGAGAAAGCCCTGCAGACCCCCGCCCGCATTTTCTATAAATTCGAAGACGCCAGCCCGGCCGGCAGCCATAAAACCAATACGGCGGTTGCCCAGGCTTATTACAATAAAGAGGCGGGTACCAAACGTATCGCTACCGAAACCGGGGCCGGACAGTGGGGCAGCGCTTTATCGCTCGGGTGTAAAATGTTCGACCTTGAGTTAAAGGTATATATGGTTAAAGTAAGCTTTAATCAGAAGCCTTACCGGCGTATCCTGATGGAAACCTGGGGTGCCCAATGCGTAGCCAGTCCCAGCCCGGACACGAAGGTCGGCAGAGCGATTCTGGAGAAAGACCCGAACAGCAACGGTAGTCTCGGTCTGGCCATCAGTGAAGCCGTCGAAGATACCGTAACCCATCCCCATACCAAATACTCTCTGGGCAGCGTGCTTAATCATGTATTGATGCACCAGACGGTTATCGGTCTCGAGTCGCAAAAGCAGATGGAAATGGCAGGATTCTACCCCGATATCGTCGTCGGCTGTGTCGGTGGCGGTTCGAACTTCGGCGGTATGGCAATGCCTTTCGTGAAAGATAAATTAGATAAAAAACATAACCCGCAGATTATCGCCGTCGAACCGACAAGCTGTCCGACCATTACCAAAGGTCCTTATGCTTATGACTACGGAGACGAAGCCGGTATGGCCCCGATCGTGAAAATGTACACGCTGGGACATTCTTTTATGCCGCCTCCCGTTCACGCCGGCGGTCTGCGGTATCACGGTATGTCGCCCATTATTTCCCATCTCGTAAAACTGGGTTTAATCGAGGCGAGAGCCGTGCCGCAATTGCCTACATTCGAAGCGGGCGTCACTTTTGCCCGCACCGAAGGTTTTCTCAGTGCTCCGGAGACCAATCATGCTATCCGTGTCGCCATCGACGAAGCTATCAAATGCCGGGAGTCCGGTCAGGCAAAGACCATTCTCATTGCTCACAGCGGTCACGGTCACTTCGATATGTCCGCCTACGAACAATACTTACACGGTAAACTGACGGATTATGATTATCCGGAAGAAAAGGTTAAAGAAGCGTTAGCTTCACTCCCGAAGGTTTCGGAATAAAGCCGTCTTACCCGGTGCGAAAATTAATAAGGGCTGAGGTCGACCTCAGCCCTTATGTTTTCTTCATAATTGCTTAATATTTGTTTTTTAAAATAAAAGAAACATAACGGTTTTAGATAAACGTGAGCTTGTTATATAATAAATTAAGGTTCTAAAGCCGGGTTGTGAATCTGATGGCGGTGAGGAGTGTTCCCGATGAAAAGAATTAAATTCAGATACTGCTTATTGGGTATTTTATTGATTTTGGTAATGTTACTCAGCATAGGCTGCCAATATTTTACAACGGCGCCCCCTGCAACAACTTCCACCGTGACTTCAACCGTCACTGCTCCGCCTGTTCAGACGGGAACAGTAACTTTTACACCACCGGTAACGACTTCTCAGAATCCCGAGTTAGACTCTTTTGTCGAAGTCGTTGAAAAAGTAAAGCCGTCGGTCGTGGCGATTAACGCCGAAGTGACAATAATCGATATTTTCGGGCAGGAATACCGGGATGAGGTAGCCGGTTCCGGCTGGATACTGGGTATACTGGATGGCAGCACATTAATCGTTACCAATAATCACGTAATCGACGGTGCTTTCGATATTACTGTTACGCTGGAAGACGGCACGGTATTACCCGCGGCGATTAAAGGGCATGATGCATTATCGGACATAGCGGTATTAACGGTTAATCAGACCGGATTAACGGCGGCGGCAGTAGGCGATTCTGCGAAGCTGAAAATCGGTCAGGAAGTGATGGCTATCGGTAATGCTTTAGGTGAAGGTATCAGTGCGACCGGAGGTATCGTCAGCCGTACCGGCGCGTCACTGGCCGTAGAGACCGGACAAATGCTTACCGATTTAATTCAGACCGATGCGGCGATTAACCCGGGTAACAGCGGCGGGCCTCTCGTGAATATGTCCGGTGAGGTTGTCGGTATTACCAGTGCCAAGCTGGCAGCTCTGGGTGTGGAAGGGATGGGTTATGCCATCAGCACCAGGACAGCTTTACCGATAATTCAGGAGTTAATTCAGAAAGGGTATATAACCCGTCCTTACCTTGGCGTCAGCTTGCAGGATGTTAATTCTTTCACCGTTCTGCGCTACCAACTGGGAGTATCCCAGGGGGCTTTTATCTCTGCGATAGGAGCCGGTTCCCCTGCGGAAACAGCCGGATTACAGGCCGGCGATGTGATAGTCAATTTTGACGGAGAAGCTATTACCACGGCTAATGAAGCACTGGCAGCAATACATAAAGCGACTATCGGTGATACGGTAACTATTTCCTATTACCGGGGCGGTACGCAATATAATACCACGGCGACACTGGCGGAGAGCCCGGCACCGGAATAGTGGCAACGTTGAGTCGTGTAACCCCCTCACCCTAACCCTCTCCCACAAGGGGGAGAGGGGACTAAATTAATCCGCCTTCTTCACACCCAGTAATATCTGGTGGCCTTCGAGTTTAAAGGTTTCGGTATGGGTCCCTTCCTCCGGTACTGCGTCATGGATTTCACGGGAAAGCGTTTCCAGCTTGATGTAGTCGGCGAAGTCCCGCATTACCTGTCGGATATAATCGTCTCCCTGGAAGTAGGTTATGATATAGTCGGCGATTTCGAAATTGGCGGAACGGCGCATCCCCTGCATCCGGTGTGTGATTTCCCGGGCCATTCCCTCGGCTTTTAATGCCACCGGGATTTCTATCGGCACGGCTACCGCATAGCCGCCGTCGCCAACTACTTTATAAGCGGGATTCGCCAAATCGTCAGGACCGGCAACCCCGATGTCTTTAACGTTCAGTTCTTCAGTTATCTGCGGCTTGACTCTCTCGAGGCTGTCTTTTTCCTTGCTGCTTACCAGTCCGACTAAAGCGATTGCCAGCGGCTGGCGCACTTTGATTGCCGCTTCGCTGCGGGCGGCCCGCCCGAGGCTGCAGACTTTCAGGGCCAGCCGGATATCATCCGCAAGCTGGCTGTTTATCTTCGAAGCGTCGGCGACCGGGAAATCGGTCAGATGGACGCTCTCCGGAGCGTCCGGATTAACCGAAACGACCAGATTGCGGTAAATTTCCTCCGCTACGAAGGGAGTAAACGGAGCCATCAGTTTGGTCAGTGTTACCAGACACTCGTAAAGCGTATTATAGGCGGCTTGTTTGTCCGTATCGCTTTCGCTCTTCCAGAAACGGCGGCGGCTCCGGCGGACGTACCAGTTGGACAGCTCATCGACAAATGCCTCGATTTTCCGTCCCGCACCGGTCGGGTCGTAGTTACTTAAGGCGGTATCGACATCAATAACAAGCTGATTGAGCTCGGACAGGACCCATTTATCAAGCTCCGAAGGTGCGGCGGTTATCTTCGATTTGCCCGGGATATAATTATCGATATTGGCGTACATCACGAAGAAGGAATAGACATTCCACAACGTCAGCATGATACCGCGGGTAACTTCCAGAACGCCGTTGATATCGAATCGTCTGACGTTACCGGGCGGTGAAGCGGTCAGTAAATACCAACGGAGAGCGTCAGCCCCATATTTCGTTAGAACTGCTGCCGGGGTAACGATGTTGCCGCGGCTTTTACTCATTTTCTCGCCCTTGGCATCCAGTATCAGGCCGAGACAGATGACGTTTTTATAGCAAGTCCGGTCGAAAAGCAGGGTGGAAATGGCGTGCAGACTGTAAAACCAGCCGCGGGTCTGGTCCATCGCCTCGCAGATAAAATCCGCGGGGAAGCGTCCGTCGGTTACCATCGTGCTGTTCTCGAAAGGATAGTGTGTCTGACCGATAGGCATTGCCCCGGAATCGAACCAGCAGTCGATTACTTCCGGCTGGCGTTTCATTTTGCCGCCGCATTTGGGACAGTTATAAGTTAGTTCATCGACATACGGGCGGTGCAAATCGAGAGGTTCTTTAAAGCCGGTAATGCCGGGTTTATTCTTTAGTTCCGCCACCGAACCGATACACTCGTAAGTGGAGCATGATTCACAGTGCCAGACGGGTAACGGCGTCCCCCAGTAACGTTCGCGGGAGAATGCCCAGTCCACGTTATTCCGCAGCCAGTCGCCGAAGCGGCCTTCCCTGATATGTTCCGGGTACCAGTTTATCTGCTCGTTGCCGGAGAGCAGCTTATCTTTTACCGCTGTTGTTTTGATATACCAGCTCTGCTTGGCGTAATACAGCAGAGGCGTATTGCAGCGCCAGCAGAAGGGATAAGTATGCTTGATTTTTTCTTCGCGGTAGAGCAGGTTGCGCGATTTTAAGTCCTCCAGAATCAGAGGGTCGGCTTTCTTCACGAACTTACCGGTGAAGGAATAAGTGCCGGTAACCATGCCCTGGAGGTTGACCGTCTGGACGAAGTTCAGTCCTTTTTCCTGGCCGGCCTGGTAGTCCACTTCGCCATAAGCCGGAGCCACGTGAACGATGCCCGTACCGTCTTCCATAGAAACGAAATCGGCCCCGATGGAGTGATAGGTCAGATTATTGTCCGGTTCCTGCCGGATTAATTGGGCTCCATTGAATCTGAGCCTCTCGATACCGAATTCATGCGGATTAAACAGGGGCACGTAGCTGACGTTTACCACTTCACTGCCGGGAACGGAAGCGACTACTTTGTGTTCGCCTTCGATGACACGTCCGCGTAACGCCTCGGCCATAATGAGAAATTCATCTGCCGTTTCGATAACGGCGTATTCCGCAGCCGGAGCGATGGCTACAGCCGTATTGCCCGGCAGCGTCCAGGGAGTCGTCGTCCACGCCAAAAAATAAGCGGGTTTGGAAGAAGCTTCGAAGAGCTGACGCAGTCTTTCTCGGGCCTCCGAACCGGTTAACGAACTCGCTACAATCTTGAATTTGATGAATATGGAGGGGTCGACGGTATCGTCCTGATAGCCTAGAGCTACCTCATGAGAACTTAAAGACGTGCCGCAGCGGGGGCAGTGGGGTGTGACCCGGAAACCCTGGTAGATAAGGCCTTTGTCCCACATCTGTTTCAGTGCCCACCAGATGCTCTCGATATATTCGTTTTTCATCGTGATATAGGCATTATCCAGGTCAATCCAGTAACCGATGCGTTCGGTCATCGCATCCCAGTCTTTCAGGTAAGTGAAAACGCTTTCGCGGCATTTGGCGTTAAACTCGGCGATGCCGTATTTTTCGATTTGAGTTTTCCCGGAAAAGCCCAGTTTTTTTTCTACTTCGAGTTCCACCGGTAAGCCATGTGTATCCCAGCCGGCGATGCGGGGTGTGTAATAGCCTTTCATCGTTTTGTATCTGGGAAAGACATCTTTGAAGACGCGTGCCAGTACGTGGTGAATGCCGGGACTGCCGTTAGCCGTCGGAGGGCCTTCGTAAAAGTTGAAGCGCGGACTGCCCTTACGGTTTTCGACGCTCTTCCGGAAAGTCTGGTTATCCTTCCAGAATTTCAGAATAGCCTCTTCTATCTCGATGAAGTTGGCTCGGCTGTTTACCGGTTTAAACATATAAAGACCTCACTAAAATAAAAATCCCGTCCCCTGAGGGACGGGAAATAATTACCCGCGGTACCACCCCGGTTCCCCGAAAATATCGAGGCTCTCTGCGGGACACTTTAAAGTATCCCTCGTTTCGGATAACGGTGAAAGCGGCCGGCCAATTCTACTCCGCATTATTGCGTTTCGGTTGGCAGCTCGGGAGTGATTTTCAGAGCTATTACCCTGTCCGCTCTCACCGGTCCGGACTCGCTGAAGGGCTTTTTACGCTTACTCTTCTCCGTCTCAGCCTTTACTTTCCCAGATTATCATACCTTGACAATAAAATCAA
>CAZJQF010000050.1:0-13095 GCA_964547925.1 uncultured Dehalococcoidales bacterium | reverse complement strand
TTGGATTTTATCATTTCGGCAAACGGTTCCACACGGGACCGGAGATACTCAGCGGTGTATTCCCGGCTGTCCAGGTTATCGAACTCAAGAGCCAGCACCGGAATACCGAGATCTCTCTCGATGATTTCTTTAGCCTTGCGGGGATGAATTGCCTGAGACCGGCATTTGACCAGTGCAGCAATAACCAGGCCTTCCACATTACTCCCCTCGCACTGTTTTTTCAGAACATCGATAGTTAAGGCAGCCGAGGCATTCAGAGCGACATTCAGGTTTTTAGCCGCAATCTGTTCCCAGACGGATTTATACATCTCAGACGACCGTTTTTGCCGCCGGGCGGAAGGGGCGATACTACCCATAATCGAAGCCAGACCGGCCTTTTCAACCACTTCGGTAACGGCGGGGTCGCTGGTGCTGCCGAAGGAATTAATTACGCGGGGGGCGCCTTTTTTAACGATGCCCTTACCCTGGGCGACACGCTCCTGAATTTCTTTAAGTATTGTCTCTACGGCATCCATAGCATCATCAACGGTTTTGGCGGAAGAAAGCGTGCCCGTTTCAAAAACAAGGTGCCAATCTTTATGACTCATCGGCATGGGGTCGGAGTTTTCTCTAAGGTTCTGGACCTTATCGATAACGGTAGCCAGCCGGCTCCATATCGAAAGGCCCTTATTAATGGCTTCCTCGGTTAACTCGAAACCGGTAACCTGCCGGAATACCTCGGCGGCGTTTTTAATTTCTTTACCGAGATACTGCACGCGCCGCACATCAGGATAGGGCCAAGTTTCGCCGCGCTCATCGTTGCAACTGTCGATGTGAACGACAGTTGTCCCCTTAAGATACCGGATTATTTCATCGGTTTTGCCGGCCTGTTCGCAGGCAACACCTACGGAGACGAACAAATCGGGTACGGGTATCATACCGCTGAGTATCCCGCCCAGACGGGCCTGCAAAAAAGGACAATGAGCCTGACCGGGCGGTAAAAAGGTTTTTTCCGCTTTTTCCAGCACCGGATTCAGCTTTCCGAAGAACTGTCCTATCACTACCATAATCACCTGTTCGGGAACGGTACAACAGACCGTCTCGGAGACATTAGTCATGGCAGCAGTGAGCTGGCTTACGGTGGGGAGAGAGGAGTAGATTACTTGTTTCCCCTCGATTTTGGCCAGCGTCATATCCACGAACTCTTTTATCCAGAGGCGGCGGATTTTAAACATACCGGTCAATTCCATGTCGAAGAACCGCTTAATCCGATCTTCGGCTTTTTTGACATCATCATCGGTAATACCCCAGATTTGAAAGGCTTTCTTGATTCTGGGCCATTCTTTTTCTATTTCTTCCCGGCTGAAACCGCAAATCTTTAAAAAATCCGAATACATATCTACCTCTTCTGCTTTACTATTTCGAGGAAAGTCTCAATTTTGGTCTGCATCTGCCCGGTTTCGGCGGTGTCATAATCGGAATTGATTTTCAGGAAGGGAAGACCGGCTTCTTTATCCAGGACACGGGCGAAAAACAGCCCTTCGCGGTCATAGCAGTCCCGATACATCATGGAATACCAGACGACACCGTCTACTTTGAAGTCTTTAATCAGCTTTAATATATAGTCGAATCTTTCCTTCATAACATCGTGAAAAAGTGCGGGAGGTACTCTCTTTTCCATATAGGCATCGGCGATGTTATTCATCAAATCACCGCCGGTTTCGATATTCAATTGATAAGGTCTGATGCCTTCGCTGAAATCTTCGATAACGATATTACCACCGGCCTGCTCCAATAAATCGATTAGTTTATCGTCGCCTTCGGCAATGGTCGAGCCAACCAACAGAATCCTTGCTCCTGCTTTACGGGCGTGTTTTCCCTCTGTAACTTCTTTAGAAATAGACTCCAGGGCAGATAATAAAGCCTTTCTGTCAGCGTAATAACCGGCATGGTTCAGCCGGTAAAAGTCTTTACCGCTGATGCCAGGGAGTTCAGCCTTGCGGGAAAAGCTTATCGCTTCAAAAAGGTGATTGATTTTATTGGACAATTCTATTTCTTTTATTAATTTATCATTATTAACTTCGATACCGGTCAGCTTTTCCAGCCTCTGTTTAAGAAGCTCAAGACCGCCCAGATAGTAATCAAAAGCATGTTTCACACCTTTATATCTGGGGACGCCGTATTTAAATACCGGCACATTCGTGTTCAGCTCCCAGCTATCGGCAATGGCGGCGATATTTCTGTCCGTAATAGGCACGACGAGCAAGTCGGGCAACTGATAAAGCAGCTCTTTTCCCAGAATCCGGAAACCGATTTGAGATCGGCAAAATGAATCAAGCAAATGAAAAAGGCCGGTTTCCGCCGCCATGATTGCGTCATGGTCGCCGCCCCGGATGAGTCCGACAGGCATAGCTCCGGCGGCATATACCAGTTCTTCCGGCATATACCCATTAGGTACATAACCAACGATTTTTACCCCGGACTTTTTCAGCTCTGCCAGCTCCGAGGGTCTTTCCTTTACGCGGGTAAAGAATTTTTCCAAACTCGTCATCTGAACCCCCAAGATTTTTTAATCTTATACTAACCAAATAAATAGGATAAAAACAAACGGCAATCGGTTTAATTAGTTTATATAATATACTATTTTAAGAATTTTGTCTTGTTGGTTAAATTTAATTCGGAATTAATATTTTTAAAACGTCAGATAATTGAGCTTACAATATACACCAAAATAAATATATCAGCAGCCCGTTTATTATATCAAAGAACGAGAAAAACGGCATTGACAATATTGTAGTATTGTAGTAAAATACTATCAAACTACAATATGTAAGATGGCGATGAGAACAGACAAACGGCAAAAAATTCTAAACGCAGCCAGAGACCTTTTCAACCGGGCGCATGACGTTAACCGCGTCAGCATGGAGGATATCGCCCAGGAAGCCGGGGTATCCCCGACGACGATATACAATAACTTCGGCGACAGGGAGACTTTGCTCTATGAAATCATCAAAGATATAACCAATAAAAATCTGGAACGGAACCGTGCCGTAATTCATTCCAATTTACCCTTCCCGCAAAAAATTCTCAGTATCATCAGCAGTAAAAAAGCGGTTGCCGACGAAGTAGGCGGGGAAATGATTGAAAAGCTGGTGAATCAGGATAAAAGAATGGCTCCGTTCGTCGATGAAATCTACGAAATGGAAATCAAGCCGCTGTGGCAGGTAATTTTAGCTGAAGGGAAGCAGCAGGGCTATATCGACCCCAGTCTGGACGATAAATCGCTTATTGCCTTTCTGGATATTATCAAGGCGGGCATTAAGGCCAAACCGGAAATTATTCAGGGCTTCAGTGAAGATTACACTCTTATCGAGCAGCTTACCCGGATGATGTTTTACGGCTTTATGAAAAAAGAAATCGACTTATTTCCGAAGGAGAAACAATAAAATTATGATTGAAAAATCCATTATCGTAGAAAACCTGACGTACCGTTACGGAAACCTGCTGGCGGTGGACCATATTTCCTTTGAATTGGAAAAGGGAGAAATATTGGGTTTCCTGGGTCCCAACGGCGCCGGCAAGACGACCACCACAAAAATGCTGACCGGGCAATTGAAACCGCAGGAAGGCAAAGCCATTCTGTTAGGGCATGATATTAGCAGGGATACCCGGGCGGTACGCACGCAGATAGGGGTTTGTTTCGAGCAGACGAACCTTTACGAGCAGATGAGTGCCCTCGATAACCTTAACCTTTTCAGCCGGCTTTTCGGCGTGGAGAACTTCGACGGTTATGCCCTCTTGAAACGTGTCGGCCTGGCTGGACGTGAAAAAGATAAGGTGTCCGGCTATTCCAAGGGTATGAAGCAAAGATTGATGATTGCCCGTTCCCTGGTTAATAAACCGGAAATAATATTTCTGGACGAACCCACGGCCGGTTTGGACCCGGTGTCATCGGAGGCTATCGGCAATATCATCCTGGAAGAACGGGGCCGCGGTGCTACCGTTTTTCTGACCACGCACGATATGTGGGAAGCGGACAAACTCTGTAACCGGGTAGCCTTCATGGAAAAGGGGAAAATCGTGGCACTGGACACCCCGTATAATCTAAAGCAAAAATACGGCAAACGCTCGCTGGTGGCGGAAGTGGCTGTCGGTACCGGTGTGGAAAAGCGGGAAATCAGTATGGACGCACCGGATACTTCGGGGGCTGTGGCGGAACTCTTCCGGCGGGGAAAGGTAGTTACCCTGCATAGTGAGGAAGCTACCCTGGAAGACATTTTTATTAAGGTGACCGGCCGGAGGCTAACCGAATGAATAAGCAAGTCATCAAAGCCTTACTTAAAAAGGATGTCGCCCTGTTTATGAGCAACCGTTTCTATATGCTCATAACGGTTATCGGATTGCTGTTTTATATCGGTATATATTTCGTTCTCCCGGCACAGACAGATGAAGAACTCAGTCTGGCGATGTACGCTCCGGTTGTGCCTCCTGCGTTCACGCAACTGACCGAACACGAAGGTGCCGATATTAAGATGTTTACCAGCGAAGAGGCTTTAAAGCAGGCCGTTCTCGAGGGGGACTTTCAGGTAGCCATCGCTTTACCGTCCGATATTATGGAAAAATGGACGGCCGGCAGTAAACCGGATATTACAGTTTATTATGCGTCGACCGCGCCGTCTGAAATGAATGCGGCCGTCGTGGCGCTGGTGAAAGAGCTTGCTTATGCACAGACGGGACAGGCACTTAATTTTGAAACCACGGAGGAGATACTCGGGCCAGATATGCTCGGCAGCCAGATAGCCCTCCGCGACCGTATGCGGCCGCTCCTGGCGGTGTTCATCTTGCTGGTGGAAATAATGACGCTGGCGAGCCTTATCGCGGTGGAAATCGAGCAGGGTACCGCCCGGGCATTGCTGGTAACACCCCTGCGTATCTCCGAACTGTTTTTAAGCAAGGGGCTGCTGGGATTCGGACTGGCTTTCGGACAGGCGGTGCTGTTTATGGCACTGGTCGGTGGGTTCAGCCGGGAGCCTTTTATTATCTTAACGGCATTGGTAATCGGCAGTATTATGGCGGTCGGCATCGGTTTTCTGCTGGCCGCGGCTGCGCGTGACGTTATGGCGGTTACAGGGTGGGGCATGCTGATATTAATTCTTTTGGTTGTTCCGGGATTCGGCTCCGTAATACCGGGGCTGATATCGGACTGGGCCAGGGTGATTCCCTCTTATTATTTGACCGATACGGTGAGCCGGGTGGCAAACTACGGTGCGGGGTGGGGAGATATCGGATTAAATTTGGCGATATTAGCCGGTTTTACCGCAATAGTCATCGGAGCCGGGATGGTAACCTTGAGGAGGCGTTATCGATGAGCCTGAAACGTATCTGGACGCTAATAAAAACGGAGGTTTTTCACGGGCCGAAAGACCTCATTCTGGTAATGGCTATAGTTCTTCCGGTTTTACTCGCGCTCTTCGTCAGCCTTGCTTTCGGAGACATTTTTACCGACCGGGCCAAACTCGGGGTTTACGATGAAGGGGATTCATCGATTACCGCACGACTGGAAGCCTCAGGCAGTATGAGCGTAAAAATTTATCAAGATGAGGCTGATTTGAGGGCTGCGGCGGCCAACGGGGCGGTGGATATGGGTATCGTTTTACCGTCCGATTTCGATGCTAAGCTGGCGACGCAAACGGTTAATCTGAAAGCTTATGTCTGGGGAGAAAGTTTAGCGAAAAACCGGACGATTATACCTTTAGCTTTGAGCGATGCCCTGCGGGAAATGACCGGGTCCGAACTGCCGGTTAATATCGAATCCGTCCCGTTAGGTGATAAATCGAGTCTACCCTGGAGTGACCGTCTTTTACCGTTAACCATACTGGTGGCGGTGTTTTTCGGGGGAATGATGATACCGGCTTCATCGCTGATTCATGAAAAGCAGCGCCGGACTCTGGAAGCTTTAAACGTGACGCCAACCACTATCGGGGATATTTTTACCGCCAAAGGCGTCATCGGGGCGCTGCTGGCAATAATTATGGGTGTGATTACACTGGCTATCAGTACGAGCTTCGGTAATTCTCCTTTCGCTTTAGTGGGAGTACTGGCACTCGGGGCTATTTTGGCAGCGGAAATCGGCTTGCTGGTAGGCGCTTTTGTGAAGGATATCAATACCCTTTTTGCTTTCTGGAAATTCGGAGGTCTGTTACTCTTCGGACCGGCTTTTATATTTATGTTTCCGCAGATACCTCAATGGATAGGTTATATTTTCCCGACGTACTACGTCATCAGGCCGGTTACCGATTTAACCGTGATGGGAGCCGGTTTCCAGTCGGTAGCTCTTTACGTGGGGATTCTCGCTGTGATTATCGTAGTTCTGGGGGTAATTGTCGGGAAAACCGTAAATCGTTTAAGCACCCGAGCCCTCAGGTTAAACTGAGAATATGTTACCGAAATATAGCTAAAGACAATAATGATACGATTCCGCGGAAAAGAACCGGTACACGGCAGCACGACTAAAACCGGAATGCCGTTTGTTAATATTCAGCCTGTTCTAAAGAGGGGACTGATCATTCATTAGCCGGTAAGCGTTTATTATCGTTACAGCGGCCGCTTCATAGTCCAAACGAGAGGAGTTTACCGTCAGGTCATAATTCAAAGGGTCCTCCAATTCGGCCTTAAAATACCTTTTAATGAACTCCCGGCGGCTGCTGTCAAAGCGTTCTATCTCTTTTCTCGCGCTATCTTCATCGATACTCATACTCTCCATAACACGTTTAAGCCTTATTTCGAAAGGGGCCAGTACCATAACGTGAAAGGCTTCGGGATAATCTTTAAGAATGAACTGGCTTCCCCTTCCCCGTATGACGATTGATTGAGTCGCAGCAAGCTCCTTGATAACAGAATTTAGACCGATAACATAATTATTATCATCTAAAGGTATTTCCCACACCGGTAAGTACACCGTCGGATACGGTGCCGGCGGGGCGTAGAAATGCCCCAGAGCATCGGCAATTTTGGATAAAAAAGTACCGGGCGGCATTTCTTTCTTTTCGACTCCGTCTTTCGTCCATCTGAGCCGGTGAGCCACTTCCGCAATAATTTCCCGATCGACATAGTCAATGTGTAGTTTTTCTGCGATAAGCTTACCTATTTCCGGGGCTCCGCTGCCCAATTGTCCGCGAATCGTTATTACCGGCATCGTATTCACCTCCTTAACTCTTCATTGAGGGACTTCGAGCAGTCCTGTGTTGGGAATAAAATTACTCGAAATCGTCATCTTCCCATTCCCGGTCGATTTTCAACAGTTTATTCAATTCGTCCTGGAAGAAGAATTTCTCTTCTCCCAAGGCCGGTTTTAAGTCCGTATGCCATATAGCTTCAGGGTTGTATTCCGCGAAAAACGGGCGGGCTATCCAATTAGGATTTCTGCCCTGAATCATTCTGAAAACCATTACTTTTTCCTGCCGCACCTCTGTAACCCCCAGAATCTGCACTTTTCCGGGCAGGCAGGACATCACGGGACCGCGGACGGTACGGCATATGCCGCTAACTCTCTGATATGCCCCGCGGAAAATATTCCAGGCATTCTCGAGCGTTACCGAAAAGAAGTGTTGAGCTCCGGTATTTCGTGCGACGAACATATAGTAAGGGATACAGCCCAGTGCCACTTCCTTGCGCAGCATATCCGCCCATATTTCCGGAGAGTCATTGATGTGTTTTACCACCGGTGACTGAGTCCTGATTACCGCCCCGGAGGCAATTATCCGCTTAATCGCATCTTTAACAACATTGCCCTCTAATTCCACCGGATGGTTAAAATGGGCCATAATGGCGAGATGTTTGCCGGCATCCCCGATTTGTTTGAATAATGCGAGTAAATCATCTGCATCGGTATCGGTTAAATACCGGTAAGGCCAGTAGGTCAGCGTTTTCGTACCGATGCGAATGTGTCTGAGATGACTTATATTTGCCTCGAGCAACGGTTTAATATACGCTCCCAGAACTCTGGCGCTCATTGTTAACGGGTCGCCGCCGGTAAACAGAACATCGGTAACATCCGGATGTGCGGAGATGTATTTAACGAGAAGCTCCGATTCCTTAGAAGCGAATTTCAGGTCTTCCATGCCCACAAACTGAGGCCAGCGGAAACAAAACGTACAATAAGCGTGACAGGTCTGTCCGTGGTGAGGGAAAAATACCACCGTCTCGCGGTACTTGTGTTGTACGCCATCGAGCCGTTCGCCGTTCCAAACCGGGATATTATGCTCCATCTGGCCGGCCGGATGCGGATTAAGCTTCAGCCTGATTTCTTGTGCCGCTTTCTGAATCGTACTTTTATCGGCACCGGAATTAAGCAGCCCCTCTATCCGGTCATAGTGCTCCGGTTTAAGCATTCCTTTTTGCGGAAAAGTTAAGACGAACATCGGGTCGTCCGGAATTTTGGACCAGTCTATCAGATTATCAGTTACGTAATTATTCGTTTTAAAGGGCAATACGGTACTGACTACTTCAATCGCCCGGATTTGTTCGTCCGTAAGCTTACCGATTTGAGGCATGGTTTTAAAATTATTTGCGTGATATGCCTTGTATTTCATGTTAACCTCCTGCGTGAAATTTATTTTACGGGGGGGTCTGGGTCAGGATTTGGCGGACTATTTCCGGATATTTTGCGATAAAATGCAATTCGTCATCGACCAGCGGTTTATGTGATTGCACGTTAGCGAATCTGACCAGTTCAAGTATTTCTTCGGCTTCCTCCTTACTGTTAAAGGTGATATCCATTTTCCCCATAATATGGCTAAAACCGGATATCCCGCTGTATTCTCCGGAGCAAATCTCTCTGCCGGTATCGAGGACTACCGGGTCTCCGCGTCCGAGTTCCCTGTAATCGTATAGTTCATAGTTTTCAGGGTCTTTCAGCACCCCATCCGCATGAATTCCTGAAGCATGGGCGAAAGCATTTGCCCCGACTCAGGGTTGGTTTATGGGAATAGGCACATCAAAAGCATAGCTGGCATATTTGCAGATTTTCCAGGCCTTCGATAAATCGACAGGCATACCGAATTCATATTTACGAGACATTTTTCGGGATTTTGTCAGGGCTAATATTACGGCGGCCAGGTCTGCATTTCCGGCGCGCTCCCCGATACCGTTAACGGTGGTATTTACGTAAGCGTCCTGTCCGGCATCGAGAACGCCGATTGCTCCTGAAAGTGTGTTCGCTACAGCCATCCCCAGGTCGTTATGACAGTGGACGCCGATATCGATACCGACTTCGCCGGCCAGTGTTCTGCACCTTCTATAAATACTGGACGGGTTATCGTATCCCAGGGTATCACAATACCGCAGTCTGTGGACACCGTGTTCTTTAGCGGCAGAAGCAAAACGTTTTAAAAAACGCATACTCGTTCTGGATGCATCTTCCGCATTTATGCTGATATTTTGGACTCCAAAATATTTAGCGGTATCTATGGCCTCTACAGCCATTCCCAAAATATCATCTTCCGTTTTCTTCCCCAGGAATTTACCTCTTATCATCTGTTTTGACGTGGAAATGGACAGATTCAGGTCTTTTAGTTCCGGGACATAATTAAATGCTTTTTTTACATCGTCAGACGTCGCTCTTACCCACCCGCCAAGCCTGATAGGCTGCAATCCGCCCATGTCCTGCAATTTTAAGTTTGCTCTGAGGTAATTCGATTCGTGCCTTGTTGTGGGAAAACCAAATTCACTCTGAAATATCCCCATCTCATTCAAATATATGTTAAGCATCGTCTTGGCCAATTTTGCCAGGCCAAGTTTTGCAGTCTGGACGCCGTCACGATTGGTAACGTCAACGATATATATTTTCCCCATTTCTCTCACCTCACTTGATAATTATCCGGTTAACGTTTTTCTAAAGACGCCCCAGACAGTCCGGAATTTATGGAGCGGGTCGAATTTATAGTTATTAAGTGCCCAAATACTGACGACGCCCTGAACGATACCAAAGATGGCAATTGCTGCTGCATCGAGGTCGATATCAGCACGGATTTCTCCCGAGATAACTCCCTCTTTCAGAAGTTTTCGAAGACCCCCGGTATAAGTATCTATTATTTTAGATAGTTTAATATTTAACTTTCTATCACCGAGGCTAACGATTTCAGCGATAACCAGGAAAGTGATACCCCGCCTCTGTTCAATCGCTGAAAGGTGACTTTCCAGTACGTTATCCAGGATTACAAGCGGGGTATTCCCTTTTATGGCTTCTTCAGAAATATCCTTTTCGAGTATATCTCCAATATTTTCGATTAAGATAGACAGTATGGCTCTTTTACTCTTGTAATGGCGGTAAACAGCTGTTTCGGAAATGCCGACTTCTCCGGCAATTCTATTTACGGTCAAATTTTCGCTGCCGTGTTTGATTATTACTTTTCTTGCGGCGTCCAGTATTTGTTGCTGCCTGATAGTTGTAGGTTCGTAATTTCTGACCATATATATAAACCCTTCTTTTAAATAATGCTCTCTTAAAATAGAATCATCCCGTTGACACTATCATTGCAGAGTGATGATAAAACAGTTATAATATACGGTATAAAAGTGAGGACTCACTTACATTATAAATACTACAATTTAATTTGTCAATAGCCGGGGAGGTGAATATGTGGAACAGCGACAGCCTGTTCAAGTTAGTACAGGAAAAGCTCCGCGATTATCTGTTTATCGTGGTCTCCAACCGGGAACCATATATTCATACTATCCATAATGATGAAGTTGCTTATCACGTACCGCCCAGCGGGCTAACCGTGGCTCTTGACCCTGTCATGCGAGCCTGCGGAGGTATCTGGATTGCGCAGGGCAGCGGCAGCGGCGACAGAAAAGTAGTAAATAAAGCCAATAAGGTAATGGTACCCCCCGATGACCCCAAATATACGCTGAAAAGGCTCTGGCTCACTCCTGAACAAGACGAAAGGTATTATGCCGGTTTTTCCAATGAAGCCTTGTGGCCACTCTGTCATATCGTTTACACCCGGCCTCTATTCCGCGAATCGGACTGGAAAATGTATAATAAAGTGAATGCTTTATTTGCCGAGAGCGTTTTAGAAGAGGTGAATGATAATAAAGCTTTTGTTTTTATTCAGGACTATCATTTGTCGCTGGTAGCTAAAATGCTTAAAGAAAAGAGTCCCAATATAATTACCGCTCAATTCTGGCATATTCCCTGGCCGAATCCGGAAGCTTTCCGGATTTGCCCCTGGCAAAATGAAATTCTGGAAGGATTACTGGCTAACGACCTGATAGGTTTCCACATCAGGTATCACTGCAATAATTTTTTAGAGACTGTAGCCAGAGCAAACGGTGCCTTAGTTGACCCTGTGAAAAGTGAAATCCACTATGAAGGAAGAAAAACGTTAGTCGGCTCCTTTCCGATAAGCATCGATTTTGAAAAGATTTCTCAAGATGCACAGGGACAAGAAGTTAATGATGAAATAGCAAATTTAATGAAGCGTTTTAATTTATCCGGTGAGGAAATTATCGGCATCGGCATTGACCGTTTCGACTATACCAAAGGCATTCCCGACCGCCTCAGGGCAATCGGAAGCTTTTTAAAGAATAATCCTCAATATATCGGGAAATTCGTTTTTATTCAGGTCGGGGTATCCAGCCGCGAAAGTATAAGAGCTTATAAGGCGGAAAACAGAGAGATAGACAGGCTTGTAAAAGATATTAACTGGAAATATTCCATGGGATACCGGAAACCGGTCATCTGCGTGCGGGAAAACTTTTCTCAATTGAGCCTGTTAGCACTCCGCCGCATGGCCAAGTTATGTATCGTTAGCTCTCTCCACGACGGGATGAATTTAGTAGCTAAAGAATATGTGGCCAGCCGATATGATGATACCGGTGTATTAATCTTGAGCCGATTTACGGGTTCGGCCAGAGAGCTGACCGATGCCATATTAATCAATCCCTATGCCACCGATGATTTTGCCGAAGCAATAAAAAATGCGGTAAGAATGCCGTTAGAAGAACAAAAAGAACGGATGAGGAAAATGCGTGAAGTGGTGCAGGAGAACAATATTTACAAATGGGCCGCCGATACCATAACCGAATTGGCAAAATTCGAGTTTGGAGCTTAATTTGGAGCATTTGTTGTCGGTCTGGCCGCAGATTGCCGGACAGTTAGATGCCGCCCGCCGTATTTTCCTGTTTTTTGACTATGACGGAACCCTTACGCCTATTGTAAAACGCCCCGAACTGGCCGCTTTTCCTCCAAATAACCGGCGATTACTGGGAGTTCTGGCATCTGAGAAAAAAGTGATAGTCGGCGTGATAAGCGGTAGAACAATAACCGACCTTAAGACCCTAATGAAAGTGAATCAAATAATATACGCAGGTAATCACGGATTGGAAATCGAAGGTCACGGGATCAACTACAGATACCCCCTGGGAGAAGATATCAAAGTGCCGTTCGGGATGCTTATAAAGGTGTTGGAAAAAGGATTATCGGATATACCGGGAGTCATTATTGAAGATAAAGGGATGACGGTCAGTATACATTACCGGCTGGTTGATAAAACGCGGGTCGAGGATGTAAAAGAGATATTCAAACGTTCGGTCGGCGGTTTACAGGCAGCAGGTAAAGTAAGAATAACTACCGGTAAAAAAGTCCTGGAAGTAAGGCCGGCTGTCGATTGGAACAAAGGGAAAGCCGTGCAACTCTTAATGA
Organism: uncultured Dehalococcoidales bacterium; assembly: GCA_964547925.1. GTDB lineage: Bacteria > Chloroflexota > Dehalococcoidia > Dehalococcoidales > JAFGLR01 > JAFGLR01. The sequence continues at coordinate 410 of CAZJQF010000050.1, read as the reverse complement.
AGAGAATTGGGAAAAGTGATAAAAGCGGCATCGTACCTGTCTACTTAGGCGATGATATAACGGATGAAGATGCTTTTGCCCAGATTAACAGGTACAATAGCGGTATAACGGTGTTCGTGGGAAAACACTACCAGGCTAGTTCAGCATGTTATTATTTACGCTCTTCGGGTGAGGTAACGAAGTTCCTGGAGCAAGTAACGGAATTACTCGGGAGAGAACAGGATGATACCGTTTGTTGAATGGCTCGTAATCGAATGGAAGCTCTGGATGATTCCTATCGCGGTAGTCGTATTCAGCTTTATTGCATTGTTCTGGCTCAGACGGCTGGCTGTCAACCGGACGCAGAATTGGTTAAAGAAGAAGAATTTACCGACTGAAATCGGCATATTTCAAGCTCTGCGGTGGCCTTC
>CAZJQF010000049.1:5115-13424 GCA_964547925.1 uncultured Dehalococcoidales bacterium | reverse complement strand
AAGAACCGTTTTAATTCCATAAGGCCTTCGTAGCTGTAGGTATCGGGCCATTCGAATTCGCGGTGGGCCCGCATCCATTTTTTAGTGGAGCGGATTCTCCGGAAACCTTCGAAAGAACCGCGGAGGTGAATGTGACTCCAGCAGGCACAGGTATAGACCGGTATTTTAATATTTTCCCATTTCGGGATTTTATCTTCCCAGTATTCGTTAATGAAGGGATATTTTTTTATCATAGACATAGTGTCATCGATAAAATTCTGCCCGGCGACAGTAGCCAGAACGCCCTCGCAGAAATTACCCGGAATACCACCTTCGGCCATGGACTCGCGATAAAGGTCTCCGGTGCCTTCCCAGGGGGCGATACAGGTGAGGTGAGGCGGCTGCTCTGCGGCGATACGCCACTGGACCATAGCCACGCCGGAATTGCCGAAAAAAGCAATCTTGCCGCTACACCAGTGCTGGGTGGCGAGCCATTCGACGAAGTCATAACCGTCACGCCCGTCCTGAGTGCCGAAAACGTTTACGTCTCCCTGTGAATGACCAACACCGCGGGGATCGGCGTTAGCGACGGCATATCCCTGGTGGCACCAGAAACCGGGGTCGGCCGCTTCGAATTTAGACATCCGGGAAACTGTTCCGGGCGGGACGCCCATAACCTGCCATTCCGTGGGGATATCGCCCGGCCGTTTGCCGAAGGGAGCCCACGAGATAATGCAGGGGATATTGGTCTGCCCGATGGGGCGGTAAATATCAGTGTATATAATAGTGCCGTCACGCAGGGTTACCGCAACATCCTGTTCGCACATAATGCCGGGTTCCGCAATATAAGTGCGGGGATTAAACGGCGGGCAAAAACTGAAGCCGGTAGCTTCGGTAGAGGGTTTTCTGACTTCACGGTAAATCGTCTCGATTTCAACATTGCCGAATTTCTCTTTTTTTGTCTTAGATGACCTGGGTTTTTCCTGAACCACAATAAGCCTCCTTAAGCATAATTATTTAATAGTATTTAACTTAATTAGTCGTTATCTGCTGATTGAACCGTTAATGATGTTCGGCTTATGAACAATAAACCGATTTAAGAAACGTTAATTGATTATATTACTTAGACCGTCGATTATCAAGGTCTATTTTAGCAGAATAGTAACTGTGGGAAAAAGGCAAAAAAGGTACATTATTGATGGTATCAATATTTTGAGGTAAATCCATTTATAATTAACGATATAAATTTGTGCAAATACAAAATTAACGGTTACAATAAATATAGAGACTTAACGGAGGCGACGATGTTAACAGCCAGCGTGATATCAGAATTAAAAAAGATTGCCGGTGACAAGAATGTTTTGACGACCAAAGAAGACCTTACGTCATATTCTTATGACGGAACGGCCTTCTGGACGCATATGCCGGACGTAGTGGTATTACCGGAAACCGCCGGGCAGATTTCACAGATAATGAAGCTGGCGAACCGGGAGCGTATTCCCGTGACGCCGCGGGGCGCCGGCACCAACATCAGCGGCGGTTCGGTCCCGATTCAGGGCGGCATCGTCCTCTGTACGACCCGGATGAATAAAATCCTCGAAATTAATAAGACAAATTTATCCGTAACCGCCGAATGCGGTGTGGTCTTGCAGGACATGAATATGGCCCTGGCGAAGGAAAAGCTGTTTTTCCCGCCCGATCCGCAGAGTTTTTTAGCCTGCACGCTGGGTGGTAATGCGGCGGAGAATGCCGGCGGGCCTTATTGTGTCAAATACGGCGTTTTCAAACAGTATTTGCTGGGAATGGACGTGGTACTGGCGGACGGTACTATTATGAAACTGGGTGGCGTGACGGCCAAAAACCGTACCGGCTATGAGCTAATGATGCTGCTGACCGGTTCCGAAGGTACGCTCGGTATTATCACCAAGATGAATCTCAGAGTCATCCCGGCGCCTCCGGCTGCCCAGACCGTGCTGGCGGTATTCGATGATATCGAGAAAGGTATTCAGACCGTCCCTGATATTATGGACGCGGGCATAACCCCGTCAAAAGTCGAATTTGTCGATAACTTTATCCTCGGCCGGATGGAAGATATGTTCAAGCTGGGTATACCGAAAGATGCCCAGGTGCTGTTGATGTTACAGGCGGACGGCTCACCGGCCGGAGTGGCTACGGAAATGGCCCAAATAATAGAAATATTGAAAAAGAACGGTGCCCGCATGATTAAATTGGCTAAAGATGCCGAGGAAGCCGCCTTTTTCTGGAAAGCCCGCAGCGGCGGTTTTGCAGCGATATACAGCTCGGCTAGGACAGTTTTTGCCGAAGATGTTACGGTACCCCGCGATAAGCTGCCGGTGTTCTTAAAGAAGCTGGATGAAATTTCTAAAGAGACCGGTATTGCGATTAATATCATCGGCCACGCCGGCGACGGCAACCTGCACCCGTCCGTGGGGACGGACCCGCGGGACAAAGAGCACTTTGCCAGAGCGATGGGTACTATCGACCGGATTATCAACTCAGCGATGGAGCTGGGAGGAGTGCTTTCGGGTGAGCACGGTGTCGGGCTCGATAAGCAGCGCTTTTTAAAACGGGCGATGGACCCGGCGGCGATCGAGTTAATGAAAAAGATAAAAAAGGTGCTTGACCCCAATAATATCTTGAACCCCGGAAAGATATGGGAAGAAGAGGCGAAGGATGGCGGATAAACTTCTGGAACTTAACCGCTTCGGCAGTAACCTCGACCAGTGTATGAAATGCGGGTTTTGCGCTTACTGGTGTCCGATTTACCAGGAGGAAAAGCTGGAGTCTGCCTGTGCCCGCGGTAAAAATATGCTTATCCGCGGCATAATGGAAGGCAAGCTCGAATTTACCGAGGAATTATCTGCCAAGCTGAATAAGTGTACTCTGTGTATGGCCTGCACGGAAAACTGTCCGGTTAAAATAAAAGTACCGCCGGTGGTTATCGCCGCTCGGGCAGACAGTATGAGGGCCCGGGGTATCAAATTCCCATATAATTTTATTTACCGGCATTTATTACCGCGGCGGCGGCTTTTCGGCAATATTGTAAAATTTGCCTCCTGGTTCCAGTGGGCATTTATGCCGAAGACAGAGGGAACTATCCGTCACCTGGCTTTCTTCCTGTCAGCTTTAGGTAAAGGGCGGCAGATTCCGTCTATCGCGCCGAAATTTCTCCGGCAGATAATACCGGAAGTAAATAAACCGCCTGCCGGTGTGCCGACTAAAATGAAAGTAGGTTATTTCACCGGCTGTGTTACCGATTTTGTTTACCCTGAAACGGGCAAACATATTATTGATTTTTTAACCCGGAACGGCATCGAAGTTTATGTACCGCGGAAGCAGGGCTGCTGCGGCGCCCCGGTCTTTCTCGGTGCCGGGGATTTCGAGACAGGACGTAAAATGGCGGATACCAATGCAAACGCTTTTCCGGAGGTCGATTATATTATTACGGATTGCGCAACGTGTGCTTCTTCGATTCATGATTACGAACAGTTTTTAGCGGATAATCCGGCTCGTCACGAAGCTTATGCCAAATTTGCCGGAAAAACTAAAGACGTTGCCGAATTTCTGGTAGACGTGCTTAAGTTGCCGGCTTCGGCTTACCAGCCGGCTGATGCAATTGCGGGTAAGACAATAACTTATCACGACCCCTGTCACCACTGCCGTCATTTAGGCATCAAGGCACAACCGCGGCAGATTCTGAAATCGATACCGGGGATTAATTATGTTGAAATGCCGAATGCCGATAAATGCTGCGGGATGGCCGGCACCTTCAGCGTCTATTATTACGACCTTTCCAAGAAGATAGCGGATAAGAAAGTCGCCGGGATAAAGTCTACCGGAGCGGATATCGTGGCGACCGGCTGCCCCGGCTGTGAAATACAATTGATAGACGGTTCCGTGAGGAATAAAGTGCCGTATAAAGTTAAACACCTGATGGACTTGATAAAATAGCAGGTTCCGAAAAATAAGAGGCTCGTCTGAAAAGACGAGCCTCTTTTATATTACCGATTAGTATTTTGTTCCGGGATTATAACGTCAGCAGGTTTTCCAGAGAATCGGGTTTTTCCACCTTACCGACGATCGCGAGACGGAGCTTATCACTCGTGAACAGCTCCTGAGCGACTTTTTGTACCTGTGCGGCGGTGATAGAGTCGATTATCGCGACCATTTCTTCGTCGATGATGATTTTACCGGTCAAAGTTTCCTGTCCGCCGAGCCAGCCGGAAACGGCATAGCTGTCTTCCATTCGCAGCCACAAACGCCCTTTAGACAGTTCTTTGGCTTTAATTATTTCAGCTTCGGGCACCAGTTCGTTTTTGAACCGGGCAAGTTGTTCCAAAATGGCGGAAATGGCCGTAGGTACTTTAACGGGGTCGACTCCCGCGTAAATCACGACGGCACCGGAATCCTGATAATGGTCGACGTAGCTGTGGACGGCGTAAGCCAGCCCCAGGCGGTCCCGGACTTCTAAAAACAGGCGGCTGCTCATACCGGCCCCCAGTACCACGTTGAGGAGTGCCAGCGGATAGCGCCGCGGGTCGAACAGGGAAAGACCCGGCAAAGCCAGACACAAGTGAACCTGCTCGGTCTTTTTAGGTAGTATTTTCAGTCTCGGGTTAGATTGGTTTACGAAAAGTTTAGACTTAACCGGGTTTCCGAAGTTACTCCATTCTTCAGTAGCGGCGCTTACGGCGGCTACCATTTCTTCGTGATTGACATTTCCGGCAATCGAAAAAACCGTGTTCGACGGGGAATACTGGCGGGATCGATAACCCAGCATGTCTTCCCGGGTCATGTCACTGACGGTTTTCTTGGTGCCGGCGATATCTCTGCCCAGAGGGTGACCGGGGAATAATATAACGTCGGTAATTTCATCGACTAACTGAGCCGGAGAGTCTTTGCTACGGTTGATTTCCTCGATAATTATCTGGCGCTCTTTATCGATTTCTTCAGGCTTAAATCTTGAGTGTAAAATCATATCGGTAAGCACGTCCAGGGCAATTGGGAAGTGCGGTCCGGCTACTTTACACCAGTAAACGGTCAATTCTTTATCCGTTTCGCCGTTTAAAATACCGCCGACACCCTCAATTGCCTCCGATAACTCCCGTGAACTCGGTCTTTTTTCCGTACCTCTAAAAAGTATATGTTCCAGAAAATGAGAGATGCCCATTTCACGCGTTTTCTCGTAGCGTGAACCGGTCGCAATAAAAATACTGATGGTAACCGACCGGGCATTGGGCATAGGGGAGGTAATTACCCGGATACCGTTATCGAGCGTAGTTTTTTGATACAAGGTTTCTCCTTACGGAAAATGTCGGTATATTATGAACTAAACTTACAACGGGAAAATGGTATTACTGGACTATTATTCTAACGGTCAATGGAGCGAACGGTCAACCCCCGAATCTTCCGGGTGCAATTAATTAAGATAAATGTGTATAATAAAAATAGTGAGCATAAAAGAAAATTATAAACCAGGAGTTGAAAATGCAGAACAAAGTCCAATCAGCGTTAGACCAAATCAGACCCGCGTTACAGGCTGACGGGGGCGATGTCCAGCTGGTAGAAGTGACCGGCGGCACGGTAAAAGTTAAGCTGACCGGGGCTTGCGGCGGCTGTCCCATGGCTACTTTGACCCTGAAAAACGGCATTGAGAGAATCCTGAAAGAGCGGATTCCCGAAGTTAAAGAAGTAGTCTCGGTTTAACAGCCGATGGAGACTCCTAAAGTATTCGATAAACCGGCTTTGAAGCTGGATGATAAGCAGTGCAGCCAGTGTACTGTCTGTTATTCGCTGTGCCCCTACGGCGCGGTGAAGAGAGATGAGCAGACCGGTAAAACCGTATTAAATATCGAGAAGTGCCAGGTCTGCGGTATCTGCTATTCCAACTGCCCGACCAAGGCTTACGACATCGCTTATTACGATTTCGATTCGCTGCTCCACTACGTCGAAGAAGCCAAAGAGAAGTATAGAAGCAACAACCTGGTCATAATGTGTAAGGGCAGTGCCCCCGGTTTTTCCGGCGTGGAAAAATTATCCGGCTTGACTGATTTCATACCGTTGTCGGTGCCGTGCGTCGGCCGGATTCCTTTCGAAACGTTTGTGCGGCTCAGCCAGAGCGGAATCAATAAAGTATTCGTACTGGCCTGCGATGAAGATTATTGCCGGTTCGAACGCGGTAGCAAGCTGACGGAACGGAGAATCACCTTACTGAATTCCATTCAGGAACTGTTCGGTAACGAGCCGGTTACTTTCAAGAAAAATACGCTCAAAGTAAAAGTAAATGCCGATTTGTGTATTTATTGCGGCAACTGCGTCTGGTATTGCCCGTATCATGCCGCCACTCTGGACGGCACGACACCGCATTTCGATTTAACCAAATGCCGCGGCTGCGGCTTATGCGTAGCGATGTGCCCGGCGTTTGCCCTGGAGCTGGAGAACTGGGAAGGCGATACACTTAAGACTGAGGTTACAGAGGCTGTTAAGAGCCTTGAGGGCAGCCCTAAAATAATGGTTTTCCGGTGCCAGTGGGCAGCATTCCCGTCTCTGGACGGGGATAAACCGGAGAATATCAGCATTATCGATTTGCCATGTGCTTCACGTATCGACCCGATGCATATATTGACCGCTTTTCAGAATGGTGCCGATGGTGTTTTGGTAGCCTCCTGTTCTGAAGAGGACTGCAAGCAGGAAAAGGCGGGCGGTAAGGCACAGAAAACCGTAGAAAAACTTAATAAACGCCTGGAACAAATCGGTATGGGAGAGAGGCTGTATTTTATAACGGCGGCCCCCCGGTATCCGGACCGGTTTAACAACGAACTTAAAGCTTTCAGCGAGAAAATCGCCGGTCTATCAACCAAGGAGAAAGTCTCATGATAGTAACGACACAAAAATCTATCGATGAAATAATGGCATTTTTAATGCCGTATAAAAATATTTTTATAATCGGTTGTGACGGCTGTACGCAGCCGCCACGCGGCTTACGTGAAGCTGCCACGCTGGCACAGTTATTGGAACTGGCCGGTAAACTGAAAGAGAAGGAATTCGTCTTCAAGACCGCTACCTGTGCCAAGCAGTGCGACTCCAATTTAGCTATTGAAGCGGTCAAACAGGGCTCTCAGCCGGGAAAATTCGATAAGCCGGATGCTATTTTAACGCTGGCCTGTGGTATCGGCGTGGGGATGTTGTCCGGTGTCGATATCACAATTCCGGTATTTCCGGCACAAAATACGCATTTCATGGGTGCGGAAGAACGGGAGCAGGCGACGCTGGAAGAGAGATGTGCCGGCTGCGGTTCCTGTATGCTGGCGGAAACCGGCGGTATTTGCCCGGTAGCCCGGTGCAGTAAAGGTCTGTTAAACGGGGCCTGCGGCGGCGCGAAACAGGGTAAATGTGAACTGAGTCCGGAACGGCCGTGTGCCTGGGTACAAATTTACGAGCGTTTGAAGGCTCAGGGCAAGCTCGACCAAATTAAAGAGCCGCGCCCATTCCGTGATTACCGCATCACCAATTGGAAGGTAACAGCTTAATTTAAGCAGGAAAATAATTAATATGGTATAAAAGAGAGGGAGTACTCCCTCTCTTTTGGTTTATAGCGTGAAATGAAAGCAATAAAAGTATCCGTTTGGGGAATCGTGCAAGGTGTTGGCTTCCGGCCGTTCGTTTACCGGCTGGCGAAGAAATATGGGCTTGCCGGATGGGTACAAAATACCTCCGGCAGTGTCGAAATCGAAGCCGAAGGTAATCAAACGGCTCTAAGCTCTTTTCTTAACGATTTGAAATCCCAAGTTCCGCCGGCAGCCCGAATCGAAAAAGTAGTTACTGTTTTCCGTCAGCCGGAAGGTTATAAATCGTTCGAGATACGCGATAGTGAAACCGAGATAGGCAAATACCAGCCGGTTTCTCCGGATATCGCTACATGTAGAGACTGTGAAAAAGAGATATTTAACGAGAAAGACAGGCGGTATCGCTACCCTTTCACCAACTGTACGAATTGCGGGCCGCGTTTTACGATTATTAACGGTATTCCTTACGACCGTCCCAAGACCACGATGAGTAAGTTCAAGATGTGCCCGCGATGCCGGAAAGAATATGCCGACCCCGGCAACCGGCGTTTCCACGCTCAGCCGAATGCCTGTTCGGTCTGCGGGCCACAGCTGAAATTGACGGATGGGAATGGGGAACCTGTTAAATGTGATGATATTATTAAAAAATCGGCAGAATTATTGAGAAAAGGGAAAATCATGGCAATACGCGGGCTGGGCGGTTTCCAACTGGCCTGCGATGCCACTAATGAGGAAGCAGTGAAT
>CAZJQF010000049.1:0-5015 GCA_964547925.1 uncultured Dehalococcoidales bacterium | reverse complement strand
CGGGCTGGGCGGTTTCCAACTGGCCTGCGATGCCACTAATGAGGAAGCAGTGAATATGCTTCGGCAACGGAAGCACCGTCCGGCAAAACCCTTTGCCGTAATGGTATCCGGTCTTTCCGAAGTGAAAAAGCATTGTGCGGTATCTAAAGCCGAGGCGAAGTTGTTGGAATCTCCGGAAGCCCCGATTGTGCTGTTAAAACGGCGTAATCGTGTTTCGGATATTTGCCCTGCAGTCGCTCCCCATAATAAATACTTGGGTATGATGCTGCCTTACACTCCGCTGCATCATCTTTTAATTCGGGAGGTAAAGGTGCCGCTGATAATGACCAGCGGTAATCTCAGTGAGGAACCGATTGCCGGGGAAAACAACGAGGCACTGAGCCGGTTAAAAGGAATCGCTGACTATTTTATATTGCACAACCGTGATATTTATGCTCGTTATGATGACAGTGTAACACGGGTGGTTGACAACAAACCTCAGATAATCCGGCGGGCCCGCGGTTACGCTCCTAATCCGGTTATGCTTCTCTATAAATCTAAGCAAATACTGGCCTGCGGGGCGGAGGAAAAGAATACCTTTTGCCTCACCAGAGACAATCATGCCTTTGTCAGCCAGCATATCGGCGATTTGGAGAATGAAGAAACGCTGGCTCATTTTGAAAATACTATCGGAGTGTATCAAAAGCTTTTTCGTATCCAGCCGGAAATTATCGCTTATGATATGCACCCGGAATATTTAGCCACCAAATATGCTCTGAAGACGGCCGAGGAACAAAAAATAAAAGCGGTACCGGTGCAGCACCATCACGCTCATATCGTTAGCTGTATGACGGAGAATAAAGTTAAAGAGCCGGTCATCGGGGTGGCTTTCGATGGGACCGGCTACGGGTTGGACGGCAATATCTGGGGGGGCGAATTTTTACTGGCCGACCGGCAGAGTGTTCAGAGGCTGGGGCACCTGGAAAATATACCGCTGCCCGGCGGCGCGGCGGCAATTAAGAAACCTTACCGGATGGCTTTAAGTTATATCTATTCGTTGTTGGGGGAAAAGTATTCTCTCGGCGGTCTTCCGATAAACAGGTATGCATCCGAATATGAGATTATCAAGCAGCAGATTCAGAGAAAGATTAACACTACGCTGACCTCGAGTGCCGGACGTTTGTTTGATGCTGTTTCCGCCTTGCTTGGTATCACGATGGAAATCGATTACGAGGCGCAGTCGGCCATCGAGTTGGAAATGGCTGCTTCCGACAATATGCCCGGAACGGAGAGTTATCCCTTTTCGATTACCGGCAAGCAGGTGAAAATTATTAAATTAGCCAAGCTGATCAAAGCCATAATTGCTGATATCAGAGACGGAATTCCGGTTCCAATTATTTCTTATAAATTCCACAAAACGATGGCCGGAATTATCTTGCGGATGTGCCTGATATTGCGAAAAGAGACCGGTATAAACCAGGTCGCTCTGAGCGGCGGCGTTTTTCAGAATCGCTTGCTGCAAAATCTAACATTAGAAGCACTGAGTCAGGCTGGTTTTGAGGTCTTTACGCATCACATCGTGCCCTGTAATGACGGCGGTATATCACTGGGACAGGCGGTAATCGCACAGTATTCCAGATAAAAATAAATTGAACTGGTATAATTGAAATTGATTTATGATTCAAGATTTATGATTTATGAATATTTTTGATATTTGATTTCTAATATTTGAGGTAGTTATCGTGTGTCTGGCCATTCCGGCGTTAATTAAAAAGATTGAGGGCGATGAGGCTGAGGTGGAAATCGGCGGGATTTTCCGCCGCATCAGCCTCAGACTGACTCCCGAAGCAAAAACCGGCGATTATGTGCTGGTGCATACCGGGTTTGCCATTAGTATCGTGGACCAGGAAGAGGCCCTGGAAACTCTGAAACTGTTCCGCCAGATGGCGGAAATGGAGAGAACGGATTGAAGCTGGTCAGCGAATTCCGCAACTCCGAACTGGCAACCGGCTTAATTGCCCAAATACGGCAGCAGTCCGGGAAGCCGGCCAGGCTGATGGAATTCTGCGGCAGCCATACGGTGAGCATCTTCCGTTACGGCATAAGGCAGGTCTTACCGCCGACCATCGAGATGGTTTCCGGGCCGGGCTGTCCGATTTGCGTGACAGCCAATGCCGATTTAGATAAAGCCATTGCTTTAGCCAAAATCCCGAACGTGATTATCACGACCTTCGGTGACATGATGAAAGTTCCGGGCAGCCGGGCGACCTTACAGGAAGCTAAAGCTAATGGGGCAGACGTGCGGATGGTCTATTCCACGATGGATGCCCTGAAAATCGCCGGGGAAAATCCGAAGCAATCGGTTATATTCCTCGGCATCGGTTTTGAGACTACCGCACCGACGGCTGCTGTATCCATCTTGCAGGCACAGGAACAGGGCTTAAAGAATTACTTCGTTTACTCGATGCATAAAATTTGCCCGCCTGTTATCCGGGCATTGCTGGATTCAGGTGAAGTGAAACTACAGGGACTAATTTGTCCGGGTCATGTTTCGGTGATTACCGGAGCAAAAGCATGGGAATTTGTTGCCCGAGAATACGGGATTCCGTGCGTGGTGGCCGGATTTGAGCCGCTGGATATTTTACAAGCGATTAATATGCTGGTAGCCCAGATTGAAAAAGGCGAATCCAAAGTGGAAATTGCTTACCGCCGCGGGGTGCATCGGGAAGGCAATTTGCAGGCTTTGAAAGTGATGGAAGAGGTTTTCGAATTGGCGGCGGCGGACTGGCGGGGGATGGGCAGTGTACCGGATTCCGGTCTGAAAATCAGGAAAAAATATAAAGACTATGACGCCGAGCACCATTTTGAAATCAAACCGGGGAGAACCTTAGAGCATAAAGGGTGTCTTTGCGGTGAAGTATTACGAGGTGTGAAAACACCACACGATTGTAAATTATTCGGCAAGGTCTGTACACCGCAATCGCCGGTAGGGCCATGTATGGTATCTGCGGAAGGCACTTGCTCGGCGTATTATTTATTTGGAGAAATAGGTGGCGTATAAAATTCAACTTTCTCATGGCAGCGGCGGGAAAATCGCTCACGATTTGATTGAGCAGAGCTTTTTGAAAGCCTTCGATAACTCGCTATTAGCAAGACTGGATGACGCGGCGGTATTCGAGGCGAAAGGCACATTGGCTTTTACCACGGATAGCTATGTAATCAGTCCCATCTTTTTTCCCGGCGGCGATATCGGCAAGTTGTCCGTTTGCGGTACGGTTAACGATCTGGCGATGGTCGGGGCTAAACCCCTATACCTCTCGCTGGCTTTTATAATTGAAGAAGGATTACCGCAAAAGGATTTGGATAAAATAGTGGCTTCGATTCAGAAAACGGCTCAAGAAGCCGGAGTTGAGATTGTTACCGGTGATACGAAAGTAGTAAATAAAGGCAGTGCCGATAAGATATTTATCAATACGGCTGGGATTGGTATTATTCCGCATGGCGTGAATATATCCGGCGGCAATGCCAGACCGGGTGATAAGGTAATATTAAGCGGGACTATCGGCGACCACGGTATTGCCGTAATGAGTAAACGGGAAGGTTTAAGCTTTAAAACGCGGCTGGAAAGCGATTGTGCCCCATTAGGCGGTCTAGTGGAGGCTATTCTGAAGGTCAGTAAAGATATTCGTGCTATGCGCGACCCCACACGGGGTGGTCTGGCGACAACGTTAAACGAAATCGCCAAACAATCGCAGGTCAGCATTAGAATCGAAGAGGCTAAAATACCGGTGCGGGAAGAAGTGTTGGGTGCCTGTGAAATGCTCGGCCTAGACCCATTATTCGTAGCCAACGAGGGTAAATTAATCGCTATCGTGCCGCCGGAAAAAGCAGAAATAATTCTGGCAGTCATGCGGAAACATAAATACGGTAAGAATGCGGTTATCATCGGTGAGGTAACCGTGGGCCATCCCGGCCGGGTATCGCTGAAAACTATCTTGGGGACATCGCGGATTGTGGATATGCTCATCGGCGACCCTTTGCCGAGGATTTGTTAATACTACCAATTTCAAATACTACAAATATTACCAATAATAAATAATTTTGAGTTAGTTTGATGCATGAACTTTCAATTACGCAGAGTATGTTCGACCTGGTGCTGGAGCAGGCGAAGCAACATAATGCCGTAAAGGTGACGAAAATAAATCTGGTTATCGGGGCATTGACCGGAGTGGTCGGTGATTCGGTGCAGTTTTATCTGGAGTTTCTCAGTAAAGGCACGGTTGCGGAAGGGGCAAGTCTTAATATAAAGAGCGTTCCTGCTCAGGCGACCTGCCGGAAATGTAAGAAGGTTTTTAAATTATCGGAAATGGAATGGGTTTGTCCCGACTGTAAAGAAGCGAGCCTGGAAATTACCGGCGGCACCGAGCTATTTTTAGAGAGTATCGAGGTGGAATAACTCTCTATATTCCCTCTCTCTTGTGGAGAGAGGACTAAATATAATATGAGGTTATAACGTATGGAAGTTAAAGTTTTAAAAGACATCTTGAGTGCGAACGACCAGATTGCCCAAAGAAACCGGCAGTTACTGGATAAGAATAAAGTCTTTGCCGTCAACGTGATGGCTTCTCCCGGGGCCGGCAAAACGAGTCTAATTCTAGAAACCATCAAAAGACTGAAGAAAAAATATAACATCGGGGTTATCGAGGGGGATATCAGTTCGAATATCGATGCGGTAGCCGTGAGTAAACAGAAAGTCCCGGTAGTTCAGATAAACACCGGCGGGGAATGCCATCTGGACGCTAATATGTTAAATAATGGCTTGAGCAGCATGCCTTTGAAAGATATCCGGCTGCTGTTTATCGAGAATGTCGGGAATCTGGTCTGTCCGGCGGAGTTTGCCCTCGGCGAGGACCTGAAAATATTAATTGCCCATACGCCCGAAGGTGATGACAAGCCTCATAAGTATCCGTTGATGTTTCATACGGTTGATGCGGTGATAGTGAACAAAATCGATTTGCTGCCGTATGTTAGATTCG
>CAZJQF010000048.1:0-14088 GCA_964547925.1 uncultured Dehalococcoidales bacterium | reverse complement strand
TACGGTCTGACCTGGCCGCTGCCGTAGATTATCCATTTGTAGCTGGTAAGCTCTTTCAGTCCCATCGGGCCGCGGGCGTGCATCTTTTGCGTGCTGATGCCTACTTCGGCGCCCAGACCGAACTGTCCGCCGTCGGTGAACCGGGTGCTGGCGTTCACGTAAACAGCGGCAGCATCCACTTCATTCAGGAAGCGCTGGCCGGAGGTATAGTCTTCCGTTACGATGGCCTCGGAATGACCGGAGCCGAATACCTCGATATGATGCAGGGCTTCATCTAACGAATCGACTACTTTCACCGCTGCAATTAAGGCTAAATATTCTTTACCCCAGTCTTCCGCTACGGCGGGAACCGCTTTTACACCGGTCTGTTTCACTATTGCCATAGACTTCTCATCGCAATGCAATTCGACTTTGGCTTTAGCGAATTCAGCCGCAATAAGAGGCAGGAATTCCTTCGCAACGTCTTTATGCACGATGATAGTATCCAGGGCATTACAGACGGTCGGCCGCTGGACTTTGGCATTAAAGACGATAGCTACCGCATTTTTAACATCGGCGGTTTTATCCACGTAGGTATGGCAGACGCCGATACCGCCGGTAATAACCGGCATGCAGGCATTATCCGCGACGAAATTAATCAGTTGCGAACCGCCGCGGGGTATTATCATATCGATAGTTTTCATCTTCAGGATATAACCGACGAGGGCTCGGTCCGTATTATCGACGAACTGGACGGCATCAGCCGGTAATCCGGCGCGGCTTATCGCGTCCCGGATTATTTTTACGAGAACGGTATTGGAATGAATCGTTTCACTGCCGCCACGCAGGTAAACGGCATTGCCGGACTTCAAGCAAAGCACGGAAATATCAACCGTAACATTGGGACGGCTCTCATAAATCGCACCGATGACGCCTAACGGCACTCGCTTTTTCCCCATAATCAGTCCGTTGGGCATTGTCCGCATCTCAAAGACTTCCCCTACCGGGTCGGCTAAAGCGGCAACCGACCGGACATCTTTCGCCATACCTTCCAGACGGGCGGCATTCAGCATCAGGCGGTCCAACATCGCGGCATTCATACCTGATTTCTGGGCCGTATCATAGTCCTGCTTATTGGCGGCCAGGATTTCGTCTTTTTTGCTTATAAGGTCGTCGGCAATATTATGTAAAGCACTGTTCTTAATCTCGGTAGAGATATAAGCCATGCGCTTAGCCGCGTTCTTAGCAGCTTTTCCTTTAGCTTCCAGTTCTTCTACCGGTGACATTTCGTTCATTCTCATATAAGGCTCCGCTTAAAATTTGTATATTACAATATTACTTCACTCAAGCAGGTCTGGCAATAATCATATAGGTATAAGGAGGAATGTCCTCGATGCTTGTAACAGAAAATCCTGCCGCTTCGATAAGTTCTTTAGCCTTATCATCGCTGAGTCTTACTTCATAAGGCGGACCGAATTCCATCCGGATTTTCTTAAAATCAAGGTCGATCAGTTTCCCTTCCGGTTTAAGCATCCGGTGAGCATTTCGTAAGACCTTTAAAGGGTCAGCAAAATCATGTAAGTCGATACCGAAGAAAACGAAATCGGCAAATGATTCTCCTAACATGGTCGTAACGGCATCATCCGACGTTGTTTTTATATTCACCAGTCCTTCGGTTTCAGCTTTATTAATAAGTTCGACAAGGGCTGCTTCGTTGGTATCGATACCGTAAACGGTGCCTTTATCCCCGACAGCTTTAGCGGCCGGAACAGCGAAATAACCATTGCCGCAGCCGATATCAACGAAAATATCGCCTGATTTCAGGCCGATATGCTGAAGAATCATCTCGGGGTTTTGCCATTGCCTTCTGAAATTATCCGGCATATAACGGTGGCCATGGTGAGAATGAGTCATCGGTTTAATCACTCCGGTTAAAAGTAAAACAAGCCAGTCTTAATACTACAGAACGACGAGATTATTCCGGTGGATTACTTCAGCTCCATAGTCACATCCGAGCATAGTAGCGATTTTTGGGGACTGCATACCCTTGATAATGTCGATATCACGGGCGCTGTAATTGGTGATGCCTGCCCCGAGGTGAGTACCGGTTTCGTTAAGAATATCAATGATATCACCGCGCTGGAATTTACCATCAACCTTTTTAATACCGGCAGCAAGCAGGCTCCGCTGCTGTTTTTTCAACGCTTCAGCAGCACCAGAGTCAATAATTATTTTACCTTTGGTACATAAGCCGCTTAACATCCAGCGGTCACGGCTGTCTAATTTATTAGTTACCGGTTTAAAAAGTGTACCGAAATTTTCACCGGAAGCAATTTTAGGCAATATATCCGGTACTCTGCCGTTGGCGATAATTACCGCAACTCCCGATTCGGTAGCTAACCGGGCGGCCTCGATTTTAGTTACCATACCGCCGGTTCCCAGTTTACTGGTAGTACCTTTTGCCAGTTGTTCGACAGCGGCGTCGATATGTTTGATCTCAGGAATTAATACAGCACCGGAATCAGTGTGCGGGTCAGCGGTAAATAATCCATCCACTTCAGTCAAGATAACCAATAAATCGGCGTCGACCATATTGGCGACCATTGCCGAAAGGTTATCGTTATCTCCGAATTTAGCTTCTTTAATTTCGTCTACAGCCACCATATCATTTTCATTGATGATACTGATGACACCCAATTCCATTAATGCCAGCAAGGTATTACGGGTATTCAGATAACCGGAGCGGTCTATTAAGTTAGTTTTAGTGAGAAGGCCCTGGGCAATGGTAATGCCGAAGGGGTCGAAAAGCTGCTCATAGATATTCATCAGGCGACTCTGTCCGACGCAGGAACATACCTGTTTATAGGGTATGCCGTTAACTTTTTTCGGCAGGCCTAATTTTTCTTTACCGGAAGCGATGGCGCCCGAACTGACTACAACAATTTCGCAGCCATCCCGGTGGAGACAGGCAATTTGTTCCACGAGTTTAGCCATAACGTCACGATTTAAGCGGCTGGTATCGTTGGTTAGAAGACTCGTGCCCATTTTTACCACGATGCGGTCATATTTAGTTTTTACCGATTCTTTAACTTTTACCATAACGCTATTATAGCAAGCTGAAATCAAAACATAAACACCGATACTTGATTCTCGCATCAGGTGCGTCAGGAGTGTTAAAATAAATGAAAAGGGCTAGTCCGTTTACGGCTAGCCCCATTGGTGTTTGGGGAAATGAGCCTGGTATTAAGAGAATTATTAAAATTATCCGACCGTAACAATAATTTGTTGCGCCTGATGGATTTGTTGAAACAAACTGCAACCAATCCTAAGACCGCCGTACCCGGGGCGGTAAAACCGTATCTAATAGCTTCCGTGTTTTACCAATTAAAACGACCGGTTCTGGTAGTAACTTCGCAGCCGGAAGAAGCGAAGAACCTTTTTGAGCAGATAACTTACTGGACCGGAGCTGAAAATGTTTACCCGTTTCCCGAACCGGATGCCCTGCCCTACCAGCGGCTGGTTACCGACTCCAACACCGAGGCAGACAGGCTGCAGGCTCTTTCATCTCTGGCGAATCCGAACGGTAATATTCCACTGGTGGTGACTTCAATACCCGCTCTGGTGCATAAGACAGCTTCGCGTGAAGATTATGTCAAGTCCTGTAGTAATATTAAAAGCGGCGAAAAATACGACCCCTTAGCTTTGTTAAGCCGCTGGGAACAAATCGGCTACCGCAGCGATACGCTTGTGGAGATTCCGGGAACGATGAGCCGCCGCGGTGGTATTCTCGATATTTTCCCGCCGACAAGCAATTTCCCATTCCGCCTGGAGTTCTTAGGAAATACCGTTGAAAGCATCCGGACTTTCGACCCTATCAGCCAGCGTTCCTTGAGTAAGGGAAATGTGATTTCAGTTTGTCCGGCGACCGAAGTATTTGCGCCGTTAAAGATGGACGCACCGGAACTGCAAAATATTGTCGGTAAAATCGATTATAAAGACTGCACGGCGGAAGTCTGCCGGCAATTCGAACAGGAACTGGAAATGCTGGCGAACCGGCAGCGGCCGCGTAATTTGCAGTATTACAGTCCGTTATTCAATAACGATTCGATTTTAAGCTACCTGCCGCAAAACACGCTTTTAATTCTGGACGAACCGGAATTATTAAAGCAGACGGCCGGCAACTTCGATATGGAAATGAGTGCGTTAAGAGCGCAGCGGATACAACAGGGAGATTTACCGGAAAGCTATCCCCGTCCGTATTTTTCATGGGAAGAGCTGGAGAATTTTATATCACAGAATAATCACTTAGATTTTGCGGCTTTTGGGATAAATGAAAACGAACCGGCGGAGTCCGGTTTTTCAATTGCGCCTGGTTTCGGCGGACAGTTGGATCAGTTTATTGAGAAGGTTAAACAATTAACCGGACAGAAACGGCGGGTAATTATTACCAGCTACCAGGCCAGCCGTTTGGAAGAGCTATTCGAAGAAGCAGGTATTACGGTTACTCCGGTAACGGAAATCAAGCAATTACCTTTACCCGGCTCGATAACGCTGGTACAGGGTTCTCCGGCGGCGGGATGGGTGATGAACGATGAGACATACCTGTTTACCGATGCGGAAATATTCGGCTTCGTAAAGCAGCACCGTCTCGTACGGAAGCGTCCGGTTGCCCGTCATAAGCTTTACACGGATTTTGTGCCCGGCGATTATGTCGTCCATATCGAACACGGCATCGGTAAATTCGCCGGTGTCATCAATATGGGCACGAACGGAAACCAGAAAGAATATATGGTGCTCCAGTATGCCGCCGGAGATAAACTATACGTCCCTACCGACCAGATTGACCGGATAACGCGGTATATCGGTGCGGGAGATAGACCGCCGGTACTGACGCGTCTGGGCACTCAGGAATGGTCGCAGACTAAAAAGAGGGTTAAAGAATCGGTCGAAAATGTAGCCAAAGACCTGCTGACCTTATATGCGGCAAGGGAAGCTCTACCGGGCTTCGCTTTTGCGCCGGACAGCCTCTGGCAGCAGGAGTTCGAGGCTTCATTTCCTTATGTGGAAACACCGGACCAGGTCGAAGCCGTGCAGCAAGTAAAAAAGGATATGGAACTGCCCAAACCGATGGACCGTCTGGTATGCGGTGACGTGGGTTACGGGAAGACGGAAATTGCGGTCAGAGCTGCTTTCAAGGCCGTTACGGATGGCAAACAGGTGGCGGTGCTGGTGCCGACTACTATTCTGGCCCAACAGCACTACAATACGTTTCTAGAGCGTATGGAAGCGTTCCCGGTAAAAATCGGTATGTTGAGCCGGTTCCGGACGAATAAAGAGCAGAAAGCAACCGTAGCCGGATTAGCCGATGGAAGTATCGATATTTGTATCGGGACGCACCGACTAATCCAAAAGGACGTTACCTTCAAGAATTTAGGTTTGTTAATCATCGATGAAGAGCAGCGCTTCGGTGTAGCTCATAAAGAGTATCTGAAGAAAATGCGGCGGGACGTTCACGTTTTAACTTTAAGCGCGACGCCAATTCCGCGGACGCTGCACATGGCACTGGTGGGCGTCCGGGATATGAGCACTATCGAGACACCCCCGGAAGACCGATTGCCGATAAAGACTTATATTGCGGAATATGACGACCGGTTGGTGCGAGGAGCTATCTTAAAAGAGATGGAGCGAAACGGACAGGTGTTTTTTGTGCATAACCGCGTCCAATCTATTTTCCAAACAGCGGCAAAGCTGCAGATGCTCGTGCCCGAGGCTAAAATATCCGTGGGCCACGGCCGGATGCGGGAAGGTGAACTCGAAAAAGTGATGAAGGATTTTATCGACGGCAAGAGTGATGTGCTGGTTTGCAGCACAATCATCGAGTCCGGTCTGGATATGCCGAATGTAAATACGATGATAGTAAACCGGGCCGATAAATTCGGGCTGACGCAGTTATACCAGCTGAGAGGGAGAATCGGACGCGGTACGAATCTGGCTTACGCCTATTTTCTCTATGATAAGGGAAAGCACATTACCTCAATTGCCGAAAAACGTTTACAGACCATTTACGAAGCTACGGAATTGGGGGCCGGCTTCGGTATTGCGATGAAAGATTTGGAAATCAGGGGTGCCGGAACATTACTCGGCGTCAGGCAGAGCGGTTTTATCAGCGCGGTCGGTTTCGAGCTATATTCGCAGTTACTGGGGCAGGCGGTTGAAGGATTGAAAGCAAAACAAGCGGGTATAGAAAAAGAGAAAACCAAGCAGCCAAAATTACCGGAGCCGAAGATAGAATTACCTTTGCCAGCCTTTATCCCCGGCGACTATATTGCTGATGTGGATACGAGGATATCACTTTACCAGAGTCTGGTGAAGGCCGACGCACGGCAAGTCGAGCGGTTGGCGGCGGATTTCAAAGACCGGTTCGGGGCGCCGCCGGCGGAAGTTAATAATTTACTATACGCGGTCAGATTGAAGGCTTTGGCGGCTAAGGCAGCCATCGAGTCTATTGCTACGGAAGACAGCCAGGTAGTGGTCAGACGTTTCCAGGGGATGCCGTTCGAC
This sequence comes from uncultured Dehalococcoidales bacterium, assembly GCA_964547925.1. Lineage (GTDB taxonomy): Bacteria > Chloroflexota > Dehalococcoidia > Dehalococcoidales > JAFGLR01 > JAFGLR01. The sequence goes on along the minus strand of CAZJQF010000048.1, from coordinate 7,548 downwards.
CGGTATAAACTGAGAGATTTTATGAGAGAAGGTATCGATATCGGTATCACGCATCTATATATCGATACGAAAGAGGTCAGGGACTGGCCGGCGGTATTAGAAGAGATATTGAAGAAGGCCTGATATATTTTGTCCTTACAGCTTTTTGGAATCACCCTGTAAGATTTGGTATTATTGGCTCATATTAAGTTAAGTAATAGCATCGAAAATCATATATGTCTCCTGATACAGTTAAACCGAATTTAGTGAATCAATGGGGCGGGAAATTTGCCCTGTTTTTCTCATACCTGCATTGCAGTCATGATATAACGACCGGTTTACTCGTGGCCTTAATGCCGTTTGTAAGGGCTGATTTAGGTCTCAATTATACGCAGGCAGGTTTTTTGACCTCAGCCTTTGCACTTACTACCGGCCTTTCACAATTATTCGGCGGCTGGATAAGCGACCGGATTCCCCGTAAGACAGCGATGGCTATCGGGTTGTTCGGGGTGGGGTTTTGCAGCCTTGGCGTCGGTTTTGCGCCCAATTACTATACCCTGTTGGGTATTCTCATAATGCAGGGTATTATGGCCGGTTTTTATCATCCTTCCGCTTTGGCCTCAATCAGCGGGTATTTCGAGAAGGACCGCCGCGGTAAGGCCATTTCTTTGCACATGCTGGGCGGACAGGTCGGGTTCCTCGTCGGTCCCACATTAGGGGCAGGTATTTCAACCTGGATGAACTGGCACTATGCATATATGATAATTGCGGTTCCGACGCTAATCGCCGGCATTCTGGCATTAACGGTATTAAAAATTCCCATCGTAAACGAAGTAGTGCCTAAAACTGTATCTGTAGAAGGTAAGCAGAACAAGAAATTCAGTGATATGTTCGCAGTTTTCAAGTCGATGGCAGGCATATTCCTAATAGTACTGGCAATCCAACTGCTTATCAATCCGGGAATGTCTTTCGTCTCTCTTTTCCTGGTGGACAAACACGGTATGTCGGATGCAGGGGCGGCGATGTGGGTCAGTATTATCCGTGCCGGTGGTGTTGCCGGGACATTATTAGGCGGCTGGTTATCGGATAAATACGGCCGCCCGCAGGCAGTATTATCTTCGGTAGTATTTCTCGGGCTTGTGGTTGTCTTACTGGCGCATATACCGCTGAATATCGGCCTGGGGGTAGTTTTCGTTTTTTACGGCATGTTAATGTCGATGCGTGAATCTACGATGCAGGCTTATCTGATGGACAGCAGTCCGCCGCACTTGAGAGCGACTATTTTCGGTATCTATTTCGGTTTCGGACAGGAAGGTTCCAGCTTGATGCAGCCGGCTATCGGGCGGGTGATGGATATTATCGGCATCAGCAGTGTCTTCAATATTTTGGGTTATATCGGCGTCGGTTTTTCCGTCGTCGCATTATTTATCGGACGGAAATATTTCCGGCGGATAAAAAAGTAGCTGCTTCATAATTCCCTAAGTATTGTAAGATATATTCATATAGAGTATCATTTAATTAGTATTTATTACCTCGAGGAGATTACTTTTTTGAAGATATTATTAGTATATCCGGCTTATCCGGACACGTTTTGGAGTTTCAAATACGCTTTAAAAATAATCCATAAGAAAGCGGCTTATCCGCCGTTAGGGCTGCTTACCGTGGCCTCTATGCTACCCTACCAGTGGGATAAAAAGCTGGTGGATTTAAATGTATCGCCGCTAACCGATGCTCAGATTAAATGGGCCGATTATATTTTTATCAGTGCGATGGTAGTGCAGAAAGAATCCGCCAGAGAGGTTATTGCCCGCTGTAATAAACTGAAAGCTAAAGTTGTGGCCGGCGGTCCGTTGTTTACAACGGAATATGACGAATTCAGCGGAGTCGACCATTTCATATTGAATGAGGCAGAGGTCACCCTTAAGGCTTTTCTAGCCGACCTGGCAAACGGGACACCGAAGCCATTATATACTTCAGACGAACGACCCGATATCACTCAGACTCCCGTCCCGATGTGGTCATTGGTCAATAAAAATAAATACTCCGCAATGAACATTCAGTATTCGAGGGGATGTCCCTTCAACTGCGAGTTCTGCGATATCGTCGTGCTGAACGGCCGGGTGCCCCGCACCAAGACCAGTTCACAGATTGTGGCGGAACTGGATGCCCTATATAACAGCGGCTGGCGGGAAAGCATACTTTTCGTCGACGATAACTTTATCGGTAATAAAAACAAGCTGAAAGAAGATATTATTCCGGCCATTACGAAGTGGATGTCACTGCATGGTTTCCCGTTCACTTTCCAGACGGAAGCCTCGGTTAATCTATCCGACGATGAAGAATTGATGGATATGATGGTCGAGGCCGGATTTAACAAAGTATTCGTTGGTATCGAGTCGCCTAACGAAGACAGCCTGGTAGAGTGCAGTAAGGCTCAAAATACTAAACGCGACCTGGTGAAAGCCGTGCAGACGCTCCATAACCACGGGCTCGAAGTGATGGGTGGGTTTATCGTGGGTTTTGATAACGACCCGGCGAGTATCTTTAAAAACCAGATTAACTTTATCCAGAAGAGCGGCGTGGTAACGGCAATGGTAGGGCTGTTGAACGCCCCCCGCGGTACCCGTCTGTACCAGCGTTTAGTGAAAGAAAACCGGTTGGTAAAAGGATTTTCCGGTGATAATACCGATTTCTCAACGAATTTCAAAACCAAGATGGATATGACCACTCTGGTAAACGGTTATAAAAATATTTTGCATACGATATATAACCAGAAGCACTATTATGAAAGAATTATGACTTTCATTAAGGAATACAAGCCCGTTAATAAGAGAAAAAAGCCCATGGTAAAGTGGTATCAGGTCAGGGCTTTTTTCAGTATCGTCTGGCTGCTGGGTGTCGTCGATACCGGCCGCCACTATTTTTGGAAACTTATCGGGACTACACTGATGAAAAAGCCGAAGGCCATTGCGCTTGCTTTCGGTTATGCCTTATACGGATTACATTTCCGTAAGGTATTCCAGAAATATAACAAAGGTAAAGCGGTAGCTCTGCCCGTAACAGAATCAATCGAATAAATAAATATAGAATAAAAACATTAACGCCGTCCCGAAAAAATCGGGACGGCGTTTTAATTGGTTGATAGTAAATTCTTAAAGGTAATTTATTATTTCCGTCAGACTCTTCAAACGAGAACAATCTTTGATGTCAGGATACAGGTCATAACGGTCTATCATCAATGCCTTTTTGATGCCGGCACTCCATGCCCCGGTAATATCCACGATATACTGGTCGCCGATGTAAACGGTCTCTTCAGCGGTAACCCCGGCTTGTTGCAGAGCATACAGAAATATACCGGGGTCGGGTTTATCCGAACCGGCATTATAAGGCGTAACCACAAAATCGATGTAAGAACTGAGACCCAGCTTATTGATGAGTGGGATCATATCTTTAGCATAGTTGGTTAACAAACCGATTATTAATTTTCTTTGCCGCAGGTCCATCATAACCGTAAGAACTTCATCGAATAAGGCGAAATCCAGAGAATCCCCGAATAATTCTTTCCCCCGGTGGTACACTTTCGCGGGCAAATCCGGGCTGAATTTCAGACCGGCCTCAGACATCAAAGTCTCTTCATATAGTTCCATTATCTTCTTTTGTTCGTCGGGAGTCCTCTTTCGAATCGGCAACTTCATATTTTCGTCGAAATAGAACTTATCCGCAGCAAATAACGGCTTGATGAGTTTGACCGGGTCGATTTTTATGCCGAATTCCTGAAGTGCTTTGCTGTGTACTAGTTCGCGGGGCGGTTCATAACGGGCAAGCGTATTGAACCAATCAAAAATAACGGATTTTATCAAGTTATCCCCTAAGAATCTTTAATACCGTGGTCTTTCAGATAATTAATGGCGTCCTGAACGGTAACCAGTTTTTCCGTATCTTCATCCGGGATTTCGAGTTTTTTCCCGTCTTTGCTAAATTCTTCCTCAAGAGACATAACAAGTTCTACGAGGTCAAGAGAATCTGCCCCCAAGTCTTCGATAAAACTTGCGGTCGGTACAACTTCATTTTCATTAACCCCTAATTGCTCAGCGGTTATTTTCTTTACTCTGTCAAAAATTGCAGCCACACTATCCTCCTAATAATTTATCTATTTTTAGCTAAGGCACTGATAGAACCAAGAACACCATTAATGAATTTAGCCGAATGGTCGCTGCCGAATTCCTTAGCTAACTCTACTGCCTCATCGATGGCAACTTTTACTGGTGTCTTATTATCTATGAAAATCTCGAATATTGCAAGTCTGAGAATGTTGCGGTCGACCAGCGAAATCTGGTCGAGCGGCCATGCCGGGGCGTACTGTTTAATCAGTTCATCTATTTTGTTACGGTTTCCCAATACACTTTTAACCAGCTCACGGGCAAATTCAGCGTTATCATCTAAAAGCTGGGTTTCCTGAATCAATCTGACGATAACGGTATCTGCCGAGTGTTTTGAGGCATCTATTTCATATAACGCCTGCAGAGCGGCAATTCTCGCTTTGCGGCGTGTATTTTTTACCATTAAAATGATACTCCCATATATATTATCCGGGGAAAACCCATCGAAAAAAGTAACCTAAAGGCCGCCAATACCGCCATCAATATTCAGTATCTGGCCTGTAATATACCCTGCTTCTGCGGAGGCAAAGAACGCCACCGCTTCCGCCACGTCACGGGTGGTACCGAAGTTACCGCCGGGAATCCGTTTTTTCAATTCATCCCTGTATTTAGCATCGAGCTTCTGCGTCATTTCCGTATCGATAAAACCGGGGGCAACGGCATTTACGGTGATATTACGCGAGGCTATTTCCTTCGCCAGCGACTTCGTAAAACCGATTAAGCCCGCCTTGGCCGAGGCATAGTTCGCCTGGCCGGCATTACCCACAACACCGGCTAAACTTGAGATATTAATAATCCGGCCCCAGCGCTGTTTAATCATATCGCGTAAGACTGCCCGCGAACAAAAAAACGCACTCTTCAGACTGATATTCATTACCCGGTCCCAATCTTCATCGGACATTGCCATAACCAGCTTATCCCGGGTGATACCGGCATTATTGACCAGGATATCGATTTTCCCGAAAGCGGCTTTAACCGTTTCAACCATACGGTTAACATCAATGGACGAACTGACATCCGCCACGACAGGCAAAGCCTGGCGATTTTGGGCTTTTAATCCTTCAGCCGCCTGATTAGCAACGGATTCATCGATATCGTTAATAACAACGGCGGCGCCGGCTTCGGAAAGTCTGGCGGCGATAGCCAGTCCGATGCCGCGGCCGGAACCGGTGACGAGGGCGACTTTATTCGATAATTCCATATTAAATTTTCAAATATTCCTTTATAGTAGTTATGTCATTGATGTTAATATTTACAACATCGGCGTTAATTCTTTTATTCAGTCCGGTCAGTACTTTACCGGGGCCGATTTCAATAAAGGTTTTTACGCCGTTAGATATCATATATTCGACCGAACGCTGCCACTGCACGCCGGTACATAATTGCGAGACGAGTTCGGTTTTAATTTGTTCTGCAGTAGTAACAGGCTGGGCGTTTACGTTAGCCACTACCGGTATTCGGGGCGGTTTAAATTCAGTCCGGCTGATGATTTCCTTTAATCCGTCGGCGGCCGGCTGCATCAGGGGCGAATGGAAAGCTCCGCTGACCTGTAAAGCCCTGACGCGGGCAGCGCCTCTGGCTTTGGCCAGTTCGGAGGCTTTAGCAACATTACCTTCCGCCCCGCTGATAACATACTGACCCGGACAATTAATATTAGCTATAATAGTGCCGGTTTCGCGGCAGACTTCCTGTAAAACCGCTTCATCAAGGCCGAGGACGGCAGCCATACCGCCTTTGTTAATTTGTCCGGCTTCGTGCATCAGGCGGCCTCTCTGTCGGGTCAAGTAAACGGCGGTACGGAAATCAATAGCTCCGGAAATGGCGAGGGCGGTATATTCTCCCAGACTATGCCCGGCGACAAACGACGGTACGGGTATTTTACCGTCGGAAGCTTCTTCAAGGGCTTTGAAGCAGGCTAAACTAACGGTTAATATTGCCGGCTGGGTATTGATGGTCTGGAGAAGGTCGGTTTCCGGACCTTCGAAGCACAACCTGGTCAGATTGAACCCGGTCGCTTCGTCAGCTAACTGAAAAACAGTCTTAGCGGAGGCAAAGTTATCGTAGAGTTCCTTTCCCATGCCAACTGCCTGGGCACCCTGTCCGGGGAAAATAAAGGCTAATCCGGTTGATTCAACCATAAGTCTTAAATTACTCGGTGTTAAAAGTTATTTCTCGGATTTCTTTTTAGTGGTTTCGATTTCAATAACTTCACGGCCGTCGTAAAATCCGCAGTTCGGACAGACATGATGCGGTAAGTGTGGCGTATGACATTGAGTGCAGTTCACGAGTGCGGCGGCTTTTCTGGCTAAGTGAGCCCGTCTTTCACCCTGGCGTGCTCTCGAAGTTTTTCGTTTTGGTAGTGGTACCATATTATTTCAGTCTCCTTATTTTTCTTCTTTTAAAAATCCGTTTATATTCACCCCGTTTGCTCCGGATCCTTCCGGAGTGCATCCACAGGGTCCGTGATTCAGGTTTTTCCCACAGGCCGGGCACAATCCCGCACAATCCGCCCGGCAGAGAGGTTTCATCGGTAGTTCCAGCACGGCGTATTGTTTAATGGCATCATCAAAATTAATGACGTGATGTTCGTCGATAGTGAACGAAAGCGGCTGGTCTTCGGGGATTTCCACCTCAAATCCGGTGATGACATCGATACTCGGAAAGTATTCTTCTTCGAAGTGAATATTAACCGGAAAATCGAACTGCTGTAAACACCGGCTGCATTCGGCTTTCAATACGGCGTCAAATAAACCGGTAGCTAATATACCGCGGTCGGTACGCACCAGTTTAACTGTACCCCTGACCTGTACCTCCTCATCGTTGATTTGCAACGCCTCATCGACGTCGTAAGTTCTATCGGCCCCGATGGACGATTTCATCAGCTGAGCGATATTTACTTCCATCTGCTATCTCTCACCGTCCCATAGAGCCACAATTATCTATTATACGTGTAAACGGATATGCTTCGCAAACTCAGACACGCTTGTTTTGTCTATAACTTCCGTTTTCGCAGCTCGGTACCGATGACGTTACGGAGTACCTGATTGGTGCCTTCGTAAATCTGGGTAATTTTGGCGTCCCGCATCATTTTTTCCACGGGATAATCACGCATATAACCGACGCCGCCCAAGACCTGAATCGCGTCGGTGGTAACTCTCATGGCGACGTCGGAGGCGAAGACCTTGGCCATCGCCGATTCCATACTGGTGTCTTTGGCGCCGCTGTCCACCGTGCGGGCGGTGTTGTAAACCAGACCCCGGGCAGCCTCGACATCCATCGCCATATTAGCCAGCATGTGCTGGACGGACTGGATGGCGATAATGGGGTGTCCGAACTGGACGCGGGTCTTGGCGTGGTTTACGGCGGCTTCCAGAGCTCCCTGAGCGACACCTAAAGCCTGGGCGGCAAT
>CAZJQF010000047.1:0-14152 GCA_964547925.1 uncultured Dehalococcoidales bacterium | reverse complement strand
TATTCATCGTGATACATTTCACTGGCTTCAAGGTTTTCGAATAGCATTTACGTGTTTATACCGGCCTTTACGCTGTATGTCTAGATAACACTGAAGGGACTGAAAGTAAAGATAACCTGGTCGTTTGACCTAAATTGAAATGTTAGCATATTGCTGGCGACCCCGGGGGGATTCGAACCCCCGATCTCCACCGTGACAGGGTGGCATGTTTGACCGCTACACCACGGGGCCGGAATGCATTATCTATAGGGTAGAGTTTATCAGGGAATTGAATGCGGTGTCAAGCTAATTGACACCTGTTTGCCGGTTCATCATTTTTACTCAAAAGGCTACGCTCAGAAAATAAATAACTGTAACCGTACTATCAGGCAAAAAATTATTTTGGGGTTTTGCCTCAAATATATTGACAATCCCTACAGATAATGGTAAGATTATAAATTGCTAATATGCCACACATTTATTCATTTCATTTTTCTAAATTACCCTCCGGTCTTATGACAAAGTAGACTATTTTTGCAGCTATCTGCCTCTAAGTAACAATTATTAAGGAGTATTTGTTTTATGTCTTCGATGCGCGGCGGAAGTGATGTTATGGTTGCTAAACATTCATATGGCAGACTACCTCAAATTCTGGATGTCCCTAATCTGATACAGGTCCAATTAGACTCTTTCCGGTGGTTCTTGGAAAAAGGGCTGGCTCAATTATTGGAAGAAATTACTCCGGTCAAAGACTTCGCAGGGGGCCGGCTGGAACTCAGTTTCCTCGGTTACGAACTGCGCGAACCCAGAACGGAGCAGGAATGCCGCCAGCGTGACCTGACTTACTCTTCTCCGTTATACGTCAGAACCCGTTTGCTGGCTAAAGAAACCGGTGAAATTAAGGAGCAGGACCTTTTCTTCGCCGATATTCCTATGATGACCTCTAAAGGCACCTTTATCACCAGCGGAGCCGAGAGAGTTGTCGTCAGCCAGTTGATCCGTTCGCCGGGCGTCTATTTTACTGTAGAAGACGATCCCACTGCCGGACGTAGTCTTTGCATGGCAAAATTGATCCCCACCCGCGGCGCCTGGCTTGAATTCGAAACCAGTAACCGGAACGTTATCGCCGTTAAAATCGACGGTAAGCGTAAAATCCAGGTTACCACTTTACTCCGGTCTATCGGTTATACCTCCGATCAGGAAATTATAGACTTATTTGCCGACGTCGATAACGACCCCGATAATCAGTATATCCGCTCTACACTGGAACGGGAACCCGGCATTAAGTCCTATAACGATGCCGTTCTGGATATTTATAAGAAACTCCGTCCCGGCGACCCGCCGAATGTAGAAAACGCTAAAAAATTAATAAACAACATCTTCTTTAGCCCGCAGCATTATGACCTCGGACTGGTAGGCCGTTACAAATTAAACAAACGGCTAGGCTTAAAGGAAGCCAAACGAGACCGGGCACTGACTCAGGAAGACCTGGTCGAAATTATCCGCCACATCATTATGGTAAATAACGGTAACGACCACACCGATGATATCGACCACTTGGGTAATAGAAGAGTCAGAACCATCGGTGAGTTAATGGAAAACCAATTCCGTATCGGACTGTTACGTCTTGAAAGAGTCGTCCGCGAACGGATGAGTATTATCGCCACCGAGCAGATTACTCCCGGTGCCCTGGTCAACATTCGTCCGGTAGTGGCTGCTATGCGGGAGTTCTTCAGCGGTTCCCAGCTCTCCCAGTTTATGGACCAGACCAACCCGCTGGCAGAACTGACTCACAAGCGCCGTTTATCCGCAATGGGCCCCGGCGGTCTTTCCAGAGAGCGTGCCGGTTTTGACGTACGTGACGTCCACTTCTCTCATTACGGGCGTATCTGCCCTATCGAGACACCTGAAGGCCCTAACATCGGTCTGATCGGCTCGCTGGCTACCTACAGTATTATTAACCAGTATGGTTTCATCGAAACTCCGTACCGACATGTTATAAAAGAGTTAGGTAACAAATCGAAAGAACTCCTAGGTAAAACCGTCCGGGAGCAGGTTCCACCGAAAGGTAAAGCTGTCATCGAAGCCGGTACCGTTATTGATACGGAAGTCGCAGCCAAGCTAGCTAAACTTTCTCCTCAAAAAATAAAAATTACCCCTTATGTCTCCAGCGAAGTAGTCTATCTGCCTGCGGACGAAGAAGATGAATTTATCATCGCTCAGGCTAACGCCCCATTGGATAAAAACAACCAATTCGTTGAGGGCAGAGTAGAAGTCAGATACGGCGACCGTTACCTGTTGGAATCCCCCGAGAAAATCGATTACATGGATGTATCGCCCAAGCAAATCGTAAGCGTCGCTACCTCTTTGATTCCGTTCCTGGAACACGATGACGCGAACCGTGCTTTGATGGGTGCCAATATGCAACGCCAGGCAGTACCTTTGCTGTGCCCTGAAGCCCCGATGGTTGCCACCGGTATGGAAACCGAGGCGGCTAAACATAGCGGACAGGTTGTCTTTGCTATTAATCCCGGCGTCGTATCTTCCGTAACAGGCTCTCAAATCGATATTACCGAAGATGACGGATGCGTTCGGGCTTATCCTTTACTCAAATTTGTCAGGACAAACCAGGGTACCTGTATTAACCAGAAACCGGTCATCCAGAAGGGAACCCATGTTGAGGCCGGACAGGTTTTAGCGGACAGTTCTGCCACCGACAGAGGTGAACTGGCACTGGGACAGAATGTGCTCTGTGCCTTCATGAGCTGGCGCGGATATAACTATGAAGATGCCATCATCATCAGCAGCCGTTTACTTAAAGAAGATAAATTTACTTCGATTCACATCGAAAAGCACGAGGTCGAAGCACGGGATACCAAACTGGGGCCTGAAGAAATCACCCGGGATATTCCTAACGTTGGTGAAGAAAGTCTGCGCGATCTCGACGAAAACGGCATTATCCGTGTCGGTGCGGAAGTCGGCCCGGGAGACATCCTGGTCGGCAAGATTACACCGAAAGGCGAAACCGAATTATCCGCCGAAGAAAAACTGCTGCGGGCTATCTTCGGTGAAAAAGCACGCGAAGTTAAAGATACTTCCCTCCGTGTCCCGCACGGCGAATGGGGTAAAGTTATCAATGTTCGCGAGTATTCTGACGATGACCTTCCCGCCGGTGTCGAGAAGTGGGTACAGGTTTGGGTAGCTCAGAAACGTAAAGTGTCCGTCGGCGATAAGCTTTCCGGGCGTCATGGGAACAAAGGTGTTATCTCCATTATCTCCCCGGAAGAAGATATGCCTTTCCTGGAAGATGGAACCCCAATCGATATCGTATTGAATCCTATCGGTATTCCGTCCCGTATGAACATCGGGCAAGTTATGGAAACTCACCTTGGATGGGCGGCGGAAGCACTGGGCTTCCGGGCTATCACTCCGGTTTTCGACAGTGCGACAGAGACCGATATCGCAGACGCTTTAGCCCGGGTTTGGCTGGCAAGACAGGCAGATGCAGTAGAAACAAACCCGGATAATCCGATTAGCGTCGATAAAGATAAAACCAAAGCATGGCTTAAAGAACAGGGGTTCGATGGAGAAAAAGTATTCAGTAATACTCATTCTGGCGAAGCCAAGAGTGTTTGTACCAGATTATGGTTAGAGACGATGGGTATCCCGGCACGTGATTTTACTCAGTTGGAACTTGAACAGTTCGTCGAAAAAATAAGCCGGGAAAAAGGTATTGCTGCTCCGGTAACCGGCCGTGCTACTTTGCGTGATGGTTTAACCGGTGAGCCGTTTGATGGACCGGTTACGGTGGGTAACATTTATATGATGAAACTAACCCACCTTGTTGAAGATAAGGTCCATGCCCGTTCTATCGGCCCCTACTCGTTGATTACCCAGCAGCCGTTAGGCGGTAAAGCCCAGTTCGGCGGACAGCGCTTCGGCGAAATGGAAGTCTGGGCGTTGGAAGCCTATGGAGCTGCTCATACCCTCCAGGAAGTCCAGACTATCAAGTCCGACGATGTAACCGGCCGCGATAAGACTTATGAAGCTATCGTGAAGAATGAGGAAATCGTACAACCCGGAGTTCCGGAAGCCTTCAAAGTACTCGTGAAAGAGTTACAGAGCCTCGGATTATCAATAGAAGTGATCACAGAAGAAGAAAAACCGGCAGTAACCGAGACAACTGCCCCGGTTCCCTCTGTAGCCGTTGCCCCGGCTGTCAGCGATAAAGTAGAAGCGGAGGATGAAAATGCTTGAAGTAAATGATTTTGATGCGGTAAGAATTGCTCTGGCCTCACCCGAGCAAATCCGAAGCTGGTCATACGGCGAAGTTACCAAGCCCGAAACAATTAACTACCGTACCTTAAAACCGGAACGTGACGGTTTATTCTGCGAAAGAATCTTCGGTCCGACCAAGGACTACGAATGTTTTTGCGGTAAATATAAGAAGATACGTTATAAAGGCGTTATCTGCGACAAGTGCGGTGTTGAAGTGACTCAAGCCCGCGTTCGCCGTGAGCGGATGGGTCATATTGAACTGGCTTCGCCGGTAGCCCATATATGGTTTGCCCGCGGCATTCCCAGCCGTATCGGCCTTCTTCTCAACCTGTCACCGCGTAACCTTGAGAGAGTATTATATTTCTCCCATTTCATCGTCATTTCGGTAAATGAAGAAGCCCGCCAGGCGGCGATTACCCAGACCACTGAAGGTGGTGCTACAGAATTTGCCTCTAAACAGGCGGCTCTTGAGACCCAAATCGCGGAAATGGAAAAGAGCGGCGCTTCTGTCGAAGATATCAACCAGCTCCGCCGGAACTTCGGCGATGAGAAAAATAAGATTGACGAGAAAGTCGCCCGCGATCTGGACCAGCTTAAAGGCCTAGAAAAAGGCAAGTTGCTGTCGGAAAGCGAATACCAGGAATTAGCCGATAAATACAGCTCCGTATTCAAAGCCGGCATGGGTGCCGATGCTATTTTAGAAATCGTCAAGAGTATAAATCTTGATGAGTTGAGAAGTCAGTTAATTCAAGAAGTACAAACTACCTCCGGGCAGCGCCGTAAGAAGGCTAGCAAACAATTACGTCTGGTGGAATCTTTCCGTCACAGCGGCAATAAACCGGAATGGATGATACTTACAGTATTACCCGTGTTACCTCCCGATTTAAGACCGCTCGTTCAGCTCGATGGCGGCCGTCTGGCCACCTCCGACCTTAACGACCTCTACCGCCGTGTGATTAACCGGAATAACCGTTTACGTCACCTTCTGGAAATCGGGGCTCCGGAAATTATTATCCGCAATGAAAAACGCATGCTTCAGGAAGCTGTCGATTCGTTAATCGATAACGGCAAACGCGGCCGTGCGGTTTCCGTCAGCGGCAACCATAAGCTTAAATCATTATCCGATGTCTTACACGGTAAACAGGGACGTTTCCGCCAGAACTTACTGGGTAAACGTGTGGACTACAGCGGCCGTTCCGTAATCGTCGTCGGCCCGCAATTGAAATTAAACCAGTGCGGTCTGCCGAAACAGATGGCTCTGGAGTTATTCAAACCGTTTGTCATGCGTCACCTCGTGAAGCAGGGTCTGGCTCATAATATTAAGAGCGCCCGCCGTTTGGTGGAAAGGGCTAAACCGGAAGTCTTCGATATGCTTGAAGAAGTTATACAAAAGTGGCCGGTGTTGCTTAACCGCGCTCCCACCCTACACCGTCTCGGTATTCAGGCTTTCGAACCGGTATTGATTGATGACAGTGCGATTCAAATCCATCCGCTCGTCTGTTCCGCATTCAACGCCGACTTCGATGGCGACCAGATGGCCGTCCACGTTCCTCTTTCCAAGAGTGCCGTTAAAGAAGCCCGCGAAGTCATGCTTTCCATACACAATATGCTTTTACCGAGCTCCGGCGAACCGGTAGTAGCTCCCACTCTGGATATGGTAATGGGCTGCTTCTATCTGACCAGTATTAAGAGAGGAGCTAAAGGTGAGGGCAAACAGTTCGGCAGTTATGAAGAAGCCAAGCTCCTTTGTGATTTAGGAATTGTCGAACTCCGTGCTGAAATTATTGTTCCCGACTCTAAAAATCCGGGACAAAAAATGAAGACTACTGTCGGACGTATTATCTTTAATGATATTCTGCCGGAACAGTTATGCTTCATGAATAAGGAAACCACCAAGTCCGATCTCAAACAGATTGTTGCCGAATGTTATAAATTGTTAACTCATGAAGAGACCGCCAAGGTATTGGACAGTTTGAAAGACCTCGGTTTCAAATATGCTACCCGCTCGGGAACTACAGTAGCTTTGAACGATATTGAGGTTCCACCAAGCAAACCCAAGATATTGCAGCAGGCCGAGGAAAGAATCTCCATTCTGGAAAACCAGTACCACCGCGGCTTAATTACTGAGGAAGAACGTTACCAGGGCGTAGTCGCCGTATGGATGGAAACCACAGAAAAAATAACTGACGTTATTGCCAAATCACTCGACCGTTACGGTGGTCTTTATATGATGGCCACCTCCGGAGCCAAAGGTAATATCTCCCAGATACGCCAGATGGCCGGTATGCGTGGTCTGATGACCGACCCGTCCGGGCGTATTATTGACTTCCCGATTAAATCCAGTCTCCGTGAAGGCCATACCGTACTCGAGTACTTCATATCAACGCACGGTGCCCGTAAAGGTCTGGCTGATACCGCCCTGAGAACATCTGACTCGGGTTATTTAACCCGCCGTCTTATTGATGCATCGCAGGATATCATCATTCTCGAAGACGATTGCGGAACAACCGATGGAATGTGGTTTACCGAAGCCGCTGAACGCGGTATTTTGCCTTCCCTGCAAGAGCGAATTAACGGCAGATACGCTGCGGCTGATGTTGCCGACCCCCAGACCGGTGAAATAATTGTTTCCCGAAATGAGGAAATCGATGAGGTTAAAGCCAAAGCCATTATAGCTGCCGGAATCAAACAGGTATATGTCCGGACGCCGATAACCTGTGAGTCACGCCGGGGCTGCTGTCAGAAATGTTACGGCCGCGATTTGGCGACACGTAAACTAGTCGCCCTAAACACCGCCGTAGGCATCGTCGCTGCCCAGAGTATCGGTGAACCCGGTACCCAGCTTACCCTGCGTACCTTCCATACCGGTGGTGTGGTCGGTCTCGACATTACTTCCGGTCTGCCCCGCGTCGAAGAGTTGTTCGAGGCCAGAATGCCTAAATCACCGGCACTCGTTTCGGAAATCGAAGGCACGGTCCAGTACATCCAGGACGATACGGGCCGCCGCTTTAAAGTAACCAGTTCGGAGACTTTCCGGGATGAATATCCGTTACAAACCGGTTGGGAAGTTAAAGTTAAAGACGGACAAAGAGTTGATATCGGTACCTTATTAGCCGCTCCGGCGGGTAAAACGTCAAAATCGAAAGACGTGTCCGAAGAAAATCAGCCTCTGACTGCCAGAGTTGCCGGAGAAGTAAAAGTCCTGAAGAAAAACCTGGTTATCACTTATGAAGAGCGTGAAGAGCGTGAATACACTGCACCGTCCCCGTCCCATATTCTCGTCAGACCCGGCGATAAGGTTAAAGCCGGGCAACAGTTGACCGAAGGAACGATTAATCCTCAGGACCTGTTGCATATCCTCGGGCGTGAAGCTGCGCAGCATTACCTCGTGGACGAAGTCCAGAAGGTTTACCGCTCTCAGGGCGTTAATATCAATGAAAAACATATTGAAATTATCGTCCGCCAGATGCTTTCCAAGGTTCGTATCGATTCCTCCGGCGATACCGAATTAGTGCCGGGCGAATTAATCGATAAATATAACTATGAAGACATTAACAGTAAAGTACTGGCTGAAGGCGGCGAACCTGCTACTGCACATACCGTCCTGTTAGGTGTAACCAGAGCTTCCCTTAGTACCGATAGCTGGCTGGCCGCCGCATCCTTCCAGGAGACTACCAGAGTGCTTACCGAAGCCGCTATTTCCAGCAAGGAAGATCATCTGGTCGGCCTGAAAGAAAACGTCATTATCGGTAAACTTATCCCGGCTCAGCATATTATTTCCGTAGATAAAATCGAACCTCCGGCTGAACCTCAATTAGTCGGTGCCGGGGTGGCAACTCCTGCTATCAATCAGGCACCGGTAGCTGAAGCAGAACGGGCGGAAGACAGCCTGAAAAACGAACCGGAAGACTAAACCGCATAACAATTGACCGGATATTTCATAGAGCCGACCTGTTTCAGGTCGGCTCTATTGTTTATATGTGCTATAATATCAAGTAATATCAAGAGGGATATTTAATATCGGAGGACTAAAATAGGCCGTATCGTTTCAGGTAAAAACATCGAGGATGATGCCGTATTAGATACCAGTTTGCGCCCCCGCCGTCTGGCGGATTTTGTTAACCAGAATACTATCAAGCACAACCTGGAGATTGCCATTAAGGCAGCTAAAGGCAGAAAGGAAGCCCTGGATCATGTACTGCTTTACGGTCCGCCCGGCCTCGGCAAAACCGCCCTTTCTTTTATTATCGCTCAAGAAATGGGGGCTAATATCAAAGTAACCTCGGGGCCGGCTATCGAGAGGACCGGCGACCTGGCGGCAATTCTGACAAATTTAAAGCCCGGCGATGTTCTTTTTATCGATGAGATACACCGGTTAAACCGTGCGGTGGAAGAAGTGTTATATCTGGCGATGGAAGACTATGCTCTCGATATCGTCATCGGCAAGGGTGCCGGAGCGAAAAGCCTCCGTCTGAAATTACCCCACTTTACGCTAATTGGTGCGACCACCCGCTTCGCTCTATTGAGTGCCCCGCTGCGCGACCGTTTCGGTAACGTTTACCGGATGGATTTCTATGATAAAGAAGCTATAGAAACTTTACTCATTCGTTCAGCTAAAATACTGAACGTCAAAGCGGATACCGAAGGACTGAAAGAAATCGCCTGCCGGGCCCGCGGTACGCCCCGGGTGGCCAACCGCCTACTCAAACGGGTCAGGGATTACGCTCAGGTTATGGCTGATGGTACTGTAACCAAACAAATAGCTACTGATGCTCTGGGTAAACTTGAAGTTGATGCCATCGGACTGGACGAAATCGACCGTAAACTATTAGCTACTATTATTGAGAAATTTAACGGCGGCCCGGTAGGTCTGGAAACCATCGCCGCTTCTATAAGCGAAGAACCTGACACGATTATGGATATTTATGAGTCCTATCTGTTACAACTAGGCTTCCTGGAAAGGACTCCCCGCGGCCGTCTGGCCACACAATCGGCTTATAAGCACCTGGGCATACCTTATAATAAAAGATCACCCCAGCAACCTTTACTGTAAATTGAGATGGTAAAATCTATCTTACTTCACGCTTGCTGTGCTCACTGCACCGCGTATCCGGTGGAATACTGGCGTCAGCAGGGATATGACGTAACGGCTCTCTGGTACAACCCGAACATTCACCCATTTACCGAACACCAGAACCGCTTCGAAGCCGTGAAAAAGCTGTCCGCAGAAATGAGTTTTCCTCTAATCATAGTCGAAGGTTATGATATGCCGCAGTATTTCCGCACGGTCTCCGGCAAGGAACAGGACCGTTGCCGGTACTGTTTCCAATTACGTTTATCCAAATCGGCTCAAATAGCCAAAGAGCATGATATCCCCGGTTTTACGACGACTCTCCTCATCAGCCCGCACCAGAAACACGAACTGATAAAAGAAGTCGGCGATAACATCGCTACCGAAAGCGGCGTTCCTTTCATTTACGCCGATTTAAGAAAACGCTATTCAGACAGCCGCCACATCACCAAACCGATGGATTTATACCGCCAGCAGTATTGCGGCTGCCTGTTCAGCGAATGGGAACGGTATAGACAAATCGTATAGACATAGTTATGTTATGTCTTAAACAAAAAGACCGCCTTTGGTAAGGCGGTCTTTTTTCTATTCAAAATTCGATGAATTTAATATTCGCTGGAAATAAAGCTCTTTATCTCGGCGTAAGAAAAAACGGGGCCGTCACGGCAAACGAATAACGGACCGATGTTACACCGGCCGCATTTACCGATACCGCACTTCATCCGCTTCTCTAGAGTAGTAATCATCTGTTCCGGGGTGAAGCCCAGTTTGGCTAATGACGGGAAGGTGTAACGTATCATCACCGGCGGGCCGCAAACGATGGCTACGGCATCCTTGGGAGACGGTCCGACCTGTTCGGTTACGGTGGGTACCATACCCACCCGACCCGTCCACCCTTCCGCCGGACGGTCGATGGTCGTTACCATATTTACGGAACTATCTTTCGCCCATGAGTCTAAATCATATTTGAAGCATAAATCAGCCGGCGACCTTGCTCCGTATATTATGTCAACTTTTCCGTACAATTTCCGGTTATCGATTACATTCCAGATTAAGGAACGTAACGGTGCCAGACCGATACCGCCGCCGACGAACACCAGATTCTTCCCTTTTAAGACATCCAGCGGAAAGCTGTTGCCGTAAGGGCCGCGGAACCCGATTTCCACCCCGACACCCAGGCGGTGCAAGGCATTGGTAACCTTCCCTACCCGGTTGGCAGCAAACTCAAAATGGTCCGGCCGCGTCGGGCTGGAGGAAATACAGAAAGGAGCTTCACCGACCCCGAAAACGCTGTATTCGGCAAACTGCCCGGACTCAAAGGTAAATTCTTTCTGTAATTTTTCGTCTTTTAATTTGAAATGGAATGTTCTTACCTGCGGCGTTTCATCGATAATCTTTTCGATTACCGCCACATGAGGCACATAAACATTCTGTGCAAAGAACTTTTTTCTCTGGTTAATATCAGCTATGGTCATTTCTTCTCCACCATCGCTTTTTCAGGTACGTTGTTCAATACCTGAGTAATATCCCAATTAACCGGGCAGAGGCGGATACATCTTCCGCATCCGGTACAGGCAATTTTATCTTTATAACTCATCGGGAAAAACGCATACTTATGGCAAACTTTCTGGCGTACCCGCCGCCATTTCTCTTCTCGCGGGTTTTCCATCGGCATCCGGGTATAAGTCGAGAACTGGCAGGAATCCCAGCAGCGAACCCGCTTGCTCTTGCCTTTTTCCGTCTGGTCAACGATATCGAAACAAAAACAGGTCGGACAAAGGAACGTGCATATCCCGCAGCTAATACACTTCTCGCTGACTTTCTCCCAGAATTCTTTATCCTCAAAATCCGCCTGTAACTTCTTTACCGCTTCTTTGGCTTTAACCTGCCGGGTTACCTTTTTGTACGCCGCTTCAGCCGCTATTTTCGCTTTAGCTGCATCAGCTTCACCGGCAGCCGCTAATCCGGTTGTTTTACTTAATAATTCCTTACCTTTATCCGATATCGCTTCGATAAAATATTCGTCGCCGGTTTCGGTAAGCATAATATCGACATTTTTACTCTCTGACGGGCTGCTTTCCAGAGAGGTACAAAAACAGGAATCATAAGGGTTAGTACAGGCTAAACCGACCAAAACCGTATTCTTACGTCTGTCCAGATAATACGGGTCTTCGTATCCCTCTTTGAAAGCTATGTCTAGCAGTGCGAGAGCACCCGCATCGCAGGGCCGGATGCCGAAGATTAACTTCTTCTCCGCATCAGCGGCAGGAGTCTCCAGTTTATAACCTTCACTCGTCTTGTTGTAGTGGAACATTTCCTCGAGAATCGGGAAAAACACGCTTTTTGCCGGGATTCTGGTATTGCGGTACCATTCCAGAAAACCGGTGTCCTTACCGTCCCACTTTTTCATTTCCGTCGAGTCTTTTTCTAACGTCGGGACGTAAACACTGTATTCTTTCGCCCACTGCTCCAAAACCCTGCCGATATCTTTTTTAATAATTTTATTAGCCATCTATCGAATCATTTCCTCAGCTTCGTTTTGTTCGTATGAAGCCATTAAAGGTTGCGCTGTTTTATCACTTCCGGCTTTAAAGTGAAACGAATCATCTACAATATCGCACATCTTCTTGGCCAGACTTCTCAGTGGAATACCTACCGGACAGGCTCTTTCGCAGTTGCCGCAATCGGTACATCTCCCGGCGACGTGCATATTACGGATAATCTGGAACATCAGGTTATCCTGCCAGCTAGGAGTCGATTCAATCCACTGTGGTTCCGTTTCTTCGACAAAGCAGCGTTCGCAGTAGCAGGCGGGACAAACGTTACGGCAGGCATAACAGCGGGTACACTTTTTCATCTGTTCTTTCCAGAATTCCCGCCGCTGCTCCGGAGTCATTTTCTCCAGTTCTTCGATTTTCGCCTGACCAACTGCTTTATCTACCGGAGGAGAACTCGGTTCGCCCAAAAGAATGTCGCATTCTTTGGGAGTGGGGACTTCGCAACTCAAGCAATGAGCATATATCACGTCTTTCAGAGCAACTTCTTTCTTCTCTTTGCCTGCGGTTACGGTTACTTTATCACCCTGGCGTTCAATTGAATCGATTTCATCCCGCTCTTTGCCCATCAACTGCTGAATTTTATTAACATCTATGAGTCCTTCGCAGGCAACACCGATGATAACGATGTTCTCACGTTCAACTTTATGGTCCTGGAGGAGACTCACGATGGAACGGCTGTCACAGCCTTTCGCTACGATGGCAGCTTTCCCTTTGAGTTTAATGAGCATTTTAGCCAGATTATTGGTGATAAACGGGTTAACGACCAGCTTTTCAATATCTTTTTTATCACGAATAATGACCGGAGTTGTGGCAAACTTTACCGTACCAGGTTCGTAACCGATAATACAATCGACCTTCCCCTGTTCCAGTAAATTGCGGGTTTCTTTCAGTAAATTTTCCTGCTGTTTTTTATTCATACTACTGGAAAAGCCGGTTCGGGCCGACTTTCTTAACCTCTTTCGTAATATCTTCAGCCAACTGGGCGAATTTATTAGCTTCGGAAGCGGAACACCAAGCTGCCTGGACCCGTTCCGGTTCAAAACCCATATACTCAAGAAACTGCTTGGTTAAAACCAAACGGCGGCGGGCGCGGTAGTTACCGGTCTGATAATGGCAGTCCCCCGGATGACACCCTGAAACAAGTACGCCGTCATAACCCATTTTTAAGGCTTTCAAAATGAAAAGCGGGTCGATACGCCCGGAGCAGGGAATTTTCATAATCCGGACGTTAGCCGGATATTTTTTACGGCTGGTTCCCGCGAGGTCGGCACCGGCGTAACTACACCATTTACACAAGAATCCGAGGATTTGAGGTTCCCATTCAGTTTTTTTCTGTTCCACGTTTACCTCAATAATATCGAGTTTTCAATATTAATTATATTAGATTACGGTTTGATACTCAATTCGGGAAGCCGTATACGAAACGAAACAGAGTATTCGATTGAATTCTCTATTTTTATTAAACAACAAATAAGCTTTTCGATGCAAGAAATTGAAATTCAACCTGAAAAGTGATAATCTTAATTCAGACTTATTTTGAATGGAGTTTATACTGTGGGTAGAAAACAAGAAAAAGCCGAACAACGCAAAGCATATAAAGAAATGTTTAAAAAGATGAAACACGGCCACGGCGGACGTTCTATCCGTAAGAAGGATGAAGCCGCTCTCGGTAAATAACAGTTTCTATCAATTCTAAGTAAAGAAAAAGAGTGATTGCTGGTGGAATTTTAAAGCAATCACTCTTTTATTTTTCCTGAAACTTATGTGGTTATCGGGCTCTTTCTCCGGGATATTTCTTAACGGTTAACTCCATATTATTTTGGCCGGTAACGATTATGGACTCCCCTATTTCGATTATCTCTCCATCCGATTTCGCCAGCCACAACTCACCTTTGATTTTAACCATACCGCCGGGAGCGATTTGCTGCACAGCTATCCCGTAAGTGCTTACCATATCCGTAAAGCCGGGTAATGGTTTTTTCTTTAATATTTTACTGCCGATAAAATACAGTAATACCGCGATACCTATCCAGCTTATGCATATGGCTATAATCGCCCCTACCGGTAGGTTAATCCCCAGATACGGTAAGCCGATTATCAGCAGGATTAATATCAATATATCATCCAGTAAAGTGGTAATAATAGCCACAATTAACCTTGAATTATTCACGTGTATATTATAGCAGTTACCGCAGGTTGCCGATATTGAAATCAGGATGGTATAATTCAATTCAAAATTAGCCTTAGAGGTTCAATATGTTAAGTC
>CAZJQF010000046.1:9617-14169 GCA_964547925.1 uncultured Dehalococcoidales bacterium | reverse complement strand
CTTATCGGGGTGCCGGTCAAAGAGGCTATTGCCTCCGCGATGATTGCGATTATCGCTACCTCTTCCGGCTCGGCGGCCTCGTATGTCAAACAGCGTATTGCGAACGTCAGAATCGCGATGTTCCTCGAGGTATTTACCGTGGTCGGCGCCATTGCCGGCGCCATGATTACACTCATAATCAGTCCCGTTTTCCTTTATTTTTTCTTTGCCGCGTTTTTAATGACGTCGTTCCTGAGGTTTTTACGGAAAAAGCCGGCCGGTTTTCAGTCGCAGGATAAAGTTTCGCGCCGGCTGGGACTGCACGGCAGCTATTACGACGAAGCGAAAAAAGCGCAGGTAACTTATCAGGCCGACCATGCTCTATTTGGCGGGTTGGGGATGTTCGCCGCCGGTATTGCCGCCGGTATGCTGGGCATCGGGGCCGGGGCGTTTAAGGTTACGGTTCAGGAAAACATCCTCCGTCTCCCTTCGAAGGTCGCCAGCACGACCAGCAACTTCATCATCGGTATGACCGCTCTGGCCGGTTTGAGTGTTTATCTGGCCTCCGGACTGATGAACCTGACATTGATGGCCCCGCTGGCTATCGGCACGACTATCGGTTCCATCATCGGCGGCAGAGTCCTGAATCGCATCAACGATAAGGTTTTGATGGGACTCTTTTTTACTATTATCATCTATCTCATAGTTCAAATGTTATATAAGGGCGTACAGGCAATATGAAAAGCGGTAAGGTTACGGCAAACGGCTCGAAGCTGGAACCGGCCATCAGTTATTTGCTGATTACCGGAGTGCTGGTCAGCCTGTTGCTGGAAATCGCCGGCGTCTGCCTGTATTTTTACCGGCAGGGGAATTTATCGGTCTCGTTCGACAGCAGCGTTTATCTTCAGGGGCAAAATTTCTTCAGCTATCTTTTTAGCTTCGGAAATAATTACACCGGCAACCCTGCGATGCTGCTGATGGCTGCCGGCGTGGTCGTGCTTTTACTGACACCCTTTATCCGGATTATTCTCTCCGCCGTCTATTTCGGGTGGGAGAAGAACTGGAAATATGTCATCATCACCGTTTTCGTTCTGGTCGTGATTACCTTGAGCCTTATTATCTCTTAGGCATCGGGCCTTTCGGTGTCATCTCTTTATGGGCTTTCTCCAGCCACTTCGGAATTTCGATTTTTTGCGGACATACTTCCACACATTTACCGCACTCGACGCAGTTGTCCGCCCGGGTTTCCGGTTTCATCCCCATCGGGCTGGCGTAACGGAAGTACCCCAGTTCGGGAGCTTCGTACATCGTTACCTCATTATAAAGGGCGAAGATACCCGGGATATCCACATCGTTCGGGCAAGGCTGGCAGTAGCGGCAGCCCGTGCAGGGTACCGGGCTCAATGCCTTATAGGCTTCTGTGACTTTCTTTATCAGGGTCAACTCCGCGGGCTTTAAAGTACCCGGCCCGGAGCGTCCTGCTGCCGCAACGTTTTCTAAGACCTGGTTCATCGTGCTCATCCCGCTTAAAGCGACGGAAATTTCCGGCTGGTTCCAGACCCACTGCAATGCCCATTCGGCGTAGCTGCGTGTTTGCGTGGCTTTGCCCCAGACCTTCGCTACCGGCTTCGGCGGAGTCTTGGCTAATACGCCGCCACGGATAGGTTCCATCACGACGATTCCCAGTCCTTTATTGGCGGCATACTCGACGCCTTTGCGTCCGGCCTGGTTTTTCACATCGACGTAGTTATATTGCAGCTGGCAGAACGTCCAGTTATCATAAGCATCGACAATCTGCTTGAAAACCTTGTATTCGTCATGGAACGAAAAACCTAAATATCCTATCTGCCCCTTGGCCATCCGGCCTTCCGCCCATTTGATTATCTTCATATCGCGGAGTTTCGCCCAGAATTCTTTATTGAGGCTGTGCAGCAGGTAGAAATCTATCTTTTTGGTCTGCAGGCGTTCGAGTTGCTCTTCGAATATCTTATCGAACTGGCCGGCGGAAGTAATCATCATCGAGGGCATTTTGGTGGCTAATCTAACTTTCGCCCGGTAGCCGTCCTTCAAGGCCTTACCGAGCAGCTTTTCGCTGTTTCCCATATGATACATATACGCGGTATCGACGTAATTCACGCCGTTGTCGATAGCGTAACGAATCATTTTGGTGGCTTCCGGCTCGTTTACCTTGGACATCTCATTGTCGAGAACAGGCAGCCTCATACAGCCGAAACCGAGTGCCGATGGTTTCCATTCCAATTTGCCGAATTTGCGGTACTGCATTTTCGCACCCCCTTAATTTTGCATATCAATCAAAGTCTGTATAATTACGCAGATTTTACTACGTCCGCTACCGAAATGCAATCGGGGTGTAATATCCTTTAGGGTTGACAATCATTTTTGCTTTCCTTAAAATAAAATTAGCTTGGAACAGGTCCTCTCATTACGAGAGAGAACCGGGCTCCGCGAGTGCAGTGGGATTAAAGACCCGCAGGACTGAGCTTCCTGCGGGTCTTTTTATTATCCTGCAGGCGGAGGAGTGGAACTTGGCGGATAATTTCGACCTTAACGACGTCAGTAAAATCAAGGGCCTTTCGGAAGCGGAAGCTGCGGAACGGTTTGTGAGGGACGGCTACAATGAAATCCCCTCGGCGAAAAAACGCAGCTTCTGGGCGATCGCCTGGGGTGTCATCCGCGAGCCGATGCTGTTGCTTTTAATCGGCGGCGGTATTATTTACATGATACTGGGCGATGTCCGGGAAGCCCTGATGTTGCTCGCCTTCGTTTTCGTTATCATCGGTATCACTCTTTATCAGGAACGCCGTACCGAGAGAACGCTTGAGGCATTACGCGACCTTTCCAGCCCGCGGGCGATGGTCATCCGCGACGGAGCTACGAAGAGAATTGCCGGCCGCGAAGTAGTCAAAGGCGATATTATCGTTTTAGCCGAGGGCGACCGGGTCCCGGCTGACGGCGTTGTTTTATCCGGCAATAACCTGACGGTGGAAGAATCGATTTTAACCGGTGAATCCGTACCTGTACATAAAATAGAGGATGAGACCTGCAATGAAATGCGCCGCCCCGGCGGTGATAACTCGCCGTGTGTCTTTTCCGGGACGCTCGTGGTCAGCGGTCTGGGGATTGCCCGCATCATGAGCACGGGCATCAATACCGAATTCGGGAAAATCGGTAAATCACTGCAGAAAATCGAACCGGAAGATACCCATCTGCAAAAAGAGACCCGCACCCTCGTCCGTAATCTCGCTATCGGCGGTCTTTCCCTTTCCGCTCTGGTGGCCGTTCTCTACGGATTGTTAATCGGCAACTGGCTGGAGGGCTTGCTGGCCAGCATTACCCTCGCGATGGCCATTCTGCCGGAGGAATTTCCGGTAGTTCTCACCATTTTTCTGGCCCTCGGTGCCTGGCGTATTTCGCAGAGCCATGTTTTAACACGCCGTATGCCGGCAATCGAAACGCTTGGGGCGACCACCGTGCTCTGTGTGGATAAGACCGGTACGCTGACGCTGAATCAGATGTCGGTACAAAAAATCTATGCGGGCGGTGAGTTTTTCGGTATCGATTTGAATTCTCAAAAAGCACCCCCGGAGGGTTTCCATTCGCTGGTTGAATTCAGTATTCTTGCCAGCCAGACCAATCCCTTCGACCCGATGGAAAAAGCCTTAAAAGCATTGGGCGACCGGTATCAGTCTTTAACCGAGCACCTTCACAGCGATTGGATATTTATGAAGGAATACCCTCTTTCCAAGCAGCTGCTGGCCCTTTCCCGCGTCTGGAAATCGCCGCGGCGGGAAGAATATATTATCGCCGCCAAGGGAGCTCCGGAGGCCATTTTCGACCTCTGTCACTTAAGTGAGACCGAAATTAAAGGCTTATCGGATCGTATTAACACTATGGCCGCCGACGGTCTGAGAGTACTCGGCGTCGCCCGGGCGCATTTCGAACCGGTGTCATTGCCCGGCAGCCAGCACGATTTCACTTTCGATTTCTTAGGACTGGTTGGCTTTGCCGACCCTATACGTCCGACAGTACCGGCTTCCATCGAAGAATGTTACCAGGCCGGTATCAGGGTAGTGATGATTACGGGCGATTATCCGGTTACCGCCCGGCATATCGCCAGACAAATCGGCTTGAATCCCTCCGAACAGGTCATTACCGGTCCCGAGATGAACGAAATGAATGACGAAATCCTGCGCGACCGGATTAAGCAGGTAAACGTCTTCGCCCGGGTGGTACCGGAGCAGAAGCTGCGGCTGGTGGACGCTTTTAAGGCCAACGGTGAAATCGTCGCTATGACCGGCGACGGCGTCAATGACGCTCCGGCTTTAAAATCCGCTAATATCGGTATTGCCATGGGCGGCCGTGGCACCGACGTGGCTCGTGAGGCCGGTTCGCTGGTCTTGCTGGACGACGATTTTTCCTCTATCGTCAAGGCCGTCCGGCTCGGACGCCGCATTTTCGATAACCTCCGGAAAGCGATGGCTTATATTCTGGCCGTACACGTGCCGATTGCCGGCCTGTCATTAATTCCCGTGATATTGAAATGGCCGTTAAT
>CAZJQF010000046.1:4020-9517 GCA_964547925.1 uncultured Dehalococcoidales bacterium | reverse complement strand
ACTCTTACCTTCGTTACGCTGGTGCTGGCTAACCTCGGACTGATTCTATGCAACCGGTTCCGCAAGAACACGTTTGTGGGCGTATTCACCTCGAAGAATACCGCCGTCAGGTGGATTATCGCCGCCACGCTGGTGTTCCTGGTGCTGGTTGTTTATATACCGGCGTTAAGAGACATCTTCAAGTTCGCTTTACTGCACCCGGTAGACTGGGCGTTCTGTCTCGGTGCCGGGATGGCCTGCGTCCTGTGGTTTGAACTCACCAAGCTCATCAACTGGTCTGAGATGAAGCGGTCAGGATAACACGTAGGGCGACTGTAACAGTCGCCCTACGTTAGTTTTGATTTTTAATTTCTGATATTTGATTTATGGTTAGATGTCCAGGTTCTTCACGCTCTTGGCGTGAGCCTGGATGAATGCCTTGCGAGGCGGGACCTCATCGCCCATCAGCAGGTGGAAAACCTGGTCGGCGGCGGCTGCATCGTTAACCGTAACGGTTAATAGAGTCCGGGTAGACGGATTCATCGTGGTTTCCCAGAGCTGCTCGGCATTCATTTCGCCGAGACCCTTATACCGCTGGATATCCGACTTACCTCTTATCTGGGCGATAAATTCGTCCCGCTGTTCTTCGGAATAAGCCCAGAAAGCCTGCTTGTTGCCTTTTACCTGATACAGCGGCGGCTGGGCAATAAACAGATGTCCGGCATTGATTAATGCCGGCATATGCCGGAAGAAGAAGGTCAGCAACAGGGTGCGGATATGAGCGCCGTCGACATCGGCATCAGTCATCAGGATAATCCGGTGATATCTCAGCTTGGCTAAGTCCACTTCCTCGTCGATGCTGGTGCCTAAAGCTGTGATTAAAGCCCTGATTTCTTCATGGGCCAACATTTTATCCATCGGGGCTTTTTCCACGTTCAGAATTTTACCGCGGAGGGGTAAAATCGCCTGGAAGCGGCGGTTGCGGCCCTGTTTGGCCGAACCTCCGGCGGAATCACCCTCGACCAGGAAAAGCTCACAGAGGGAGGGGTCTTTCTCCGAACAATCGGCCAGCTTGCCGGGCAGCGTGCCGGTATCCAGACTGCTTTTCCGGATAATAAGGTCGCGAGCTTTGCGGGCGGCCTCGCGGGCCTTTGCCACAGTCAAACATTTATCGATAATCCGGCGGGCATCATCGGGATGCTCTTCCAGATACAGGGCTAAGCCTTCGCTGACTGCACCGTCGACGGCTCCCTTCATTTCCTGGTTGCCCAGCTTGCCTTTAGTCTGTCCTTCGAACTGAGGTTCGGGCAGTTTAACGCTGATAACCGCCGTCAGGCCTTCCCGGATATCTTCACCGGTCAGGTTCGGGTCGTCGTCTTTCAAGAGTTTGTTCTTGTGGGCATAGTCGTTTAATACACGGGTTAACGCGGTACGGAAGCCGGTGAGATGGGTACCGCCGTCAATTGTGTTCACACAGTTGGCAAAGCTGAAAATATTCTCGGCATAGCCGTCGTTATACTGTAAAGCTGCTTCGACGACCACGGGAGCCAGATTTTTAATGATATGAATGGGATTTTTATTCGTTACCTCGCGGCCGCGGTTCAAATTGCGCACGAAGCTGGAAATACCGCCCTCGAAAAAGTAAGTCAGCTCCGTCTCTTTCCGCTCATCGATAAAGGTAATTTCCAGAGCTTTATTCAGGTAAGCCATCTCGCGGAGGCGCTCGCTAACCGTGGGGAACTCATAAGTGCAATCGCCGAAGATTTCTTTATCGGCGAGGAAGGAAACGGTCGTTCCCGTGCCATTGGCTTTGCCCACCGGTTTTACATCCGCTACCGGGATACCCTGGTGGTATTCCTGTTCCCAGAGTTTACCCTCGCGGCGTACCTGTACCTTCATCCAACTCGAGAGGGCATTGACTACGGAAGCGCCGACGCCGTGCAGACCGCCGGACACGGCATAAGCTGCGCCGCCGAACTTAGCGCCGGCGTGTAACACCGTTAAAACGGTTTCCAGAGCGGATTTACCGGTAGCCGGATGGATTTCCACCGGGATGCCGCCGCCGTTGTCTTCGACGGAGACGACGTTATCTTTAGTAATGGTTACGATTATCTTATCGCAGCGCCCCGCCATCGCTTCATCGACGGAGTTGAAAGCGATTTCATAAAGCATGTGGTGCAGACCGCGGGAGTCCGTGCTGCCGATGTACATACCGGGACGGCGCCGCACGGCCTCACGTCCGCCCAGAACCTGAATGGAATCCGCATTATATTCGCCGTTTGCACGTGTCGATAATGGTTCTTCTTCAATCATTGGTAAAAATCATCCCCTGTAAAAATATTCCACGGAAAAAGCCGGGTAAGAAGCGTTAGAACGCTTGTGTCTTTTTAGAATCGAGTCAATAATCGGGCTCACATTATAATTATAGCACAAATCAGCTTTGGGGGGAATAGCGGGAATTCAGATAAAAAGTCAAGGAAATCTCCAATTTTCTGTAGGGCCTGTCCAATGCTGTCCCTCAGGATATTTTATTTATAAAGCCCATTATCTTGAATCCGGCCGCTTGCTGTGTTATATTTTAAACGATGGAAATTACGTGGTTAGGACATGCCTGCTTTCGCATTAAAACGACTCACGGTATCGTGGTTACCGACCCGTTTCCGCCGGATATGGGTTATACGATGGGTAAAATTACACCGCGTATCGTTACTGTTAGCCACGACCACCACGACCACAACTACACTCAGGGTATTCAGGGTGAATTTAAAGTCATCAACCGCCCGGGTGAGTATGAAATCAGTAATATTCTCATTTTCGGTATTGCCGCCTATCATGACGCCGAACAGGGCAAACAGCGCGGTAAAAATGTGATGTACCGCATCGAGACGGATGACCTCTCGATTTGTCATCTGGGCGACCTCGGGCACCAACTCTCCGCCGCGCAGGTCGAACAGCTGCAAAACTGCGATATTTTAATGGTTCCGGTCGGCGGGGTTTATACGCTTAACGGCACCGGTGCCGCGGAAATCGTCCGCCAGATTACACCTAAAGTAGTTATCCCGATGCATTACAAGACCCCGGCTTTGAAAATGGAGCTGGAAACGGCGGACCGCTTCTTGCAGGAAATGGGCGCGACTGCCGCCGTACCCCAGCCGAAATTAAACATCACGAAATCCAATATACCGGAGACAACTCAGGTTGTCGTCCTGGATTATCCCCGCGCCGCCGAGGCGGCCTAATCCCGGTTCATCCGCACCAGCATTCCTATTACGACAATCAGCAAGACCGCTACCACGGCGAGTATCGCTATGCCTAAATAAGTCAACCGGTCGGCCCATGCCGGAGCCGGTGCATCCGTTATTACTGTTTCCGAAGTAGTGAGCGTAATGCTCGAAGGCGGCTGAGTTTGGGAAACCGTTGTCGTCGTAACCTCAGGTGAAACCGTAACCGTTACCGTCGGTGTCATTTCTGCGGCGGGCAGGTTAGCTGCTTTTAACGGTTCCGTGATAAAAACCCCGATATTACTCCAGGGACTGAAATTATTATCGCTCACAGCCCTGATTTTCCAGTAATAAGTCGTGTCCGGCAACAAACTTACATCACACTGCCAGGCCGTGGTCGGCAGAGCGTCTTCGCCGGTTTTCTCCACGACCGGTTCCGCAAAAGAATAATCCGTGGCTATGACAACTTCATAACGTTCGGCCCCGGCAACGGCCTGCCACTGTAAGACAGGCTTTAGCGAAACCACCGCCCCGACCTCCGGGGTGGTGAGCTGAGGGACATCCACTGCACCCCCCAGCAGCGTGGTAAACTTCCAGACAGCCGACCAGCGCCCCATAACCGGGGTAACCGCCCGGACCCGCCAGAAATAAGCGGTGCCGGTTTCCAGAGCAGGCAAACGAACGGAAGAAGAACTCGTGGTGCCGGAGAAGCCGGTGGCGAGATTTCCGAAGCCGTCATCAGTATCGACCTGCCACTCGTAACCGGTAACGCCGGGAATCTCAGTCCAGCTTAAAACCGTGCCTTTTACTGGAATACTGCCGGATTCATCCGCCGGTGCGGTAAGAACGACCCGGCTGCCCGTGGTATCGAAAAAAGTAAGCAGGCGGTTGTTCGCCTTATCGATAACCCAGAGGTTATCGCCGGATATTTTCAGGTTGCTCAGGCGGACGGTAGCATCCAGACCGCGCGTTACGGTCTCGAAATCAGGACTGGAAAAGGCAGGATTAAGACACCTTTCTACCCCGCCGCCCGCTTTGTTGTTGGCCGCATAAAGAATACCGGCGGTAGAAACACCGAGAGAACTAATGATACCGCCTGACGGCAAAGTGCCGTCGATACTCTCCCAGCCGGTGCTTTCCCCGATGACGAACCGCCAGATACCTTTACCGGCGGTATCGCTGGCGGTGTAAACCGTATGGTTCCGGCTGAAATCCGGGTCGAAGGCCGCAGAAACATAACCGCTCAAAGGCGCCGCCGTAGCATCGCCCGGCAAAGTGACGAAAGAATTTCCGCCGTCATCGGAATAATAAACCCACCCGGCCCGGTTGCCGGCTAATATCGTTTGGTCGGTTGCATAATTCGGAGAGACCGCCAGGCTGTGCAGAACACCGTTGCCCACGACCGTCTTCGGGGAAAAGGCCAAGCCGGAATTAACGGTCCGGTAAATTACACTGCGGGTACCATCGGAGCAGCCTAAAATCAAGCTGTTATCTCCGGTAACCACGCACTGAATGGGCGTAAAGTAACTCAACGTCCGGGTATCGTAACAGCTTACCGGTGAGCCGAAGCTCTGGCCTCTATCGGTCGATTTCCAGATTACCGGATTGCCTTTACTCGTACCGGTTAGATAAATTACTCCGGAACTGCCGAACTGCGGGGAAATCCTGACCATATCGAGCCCGTCCGCATCCGGCAAAGCCCCGGTAAAAATCCGCTCCCACCGGACACCGGCATCGGTACTCCGCCAGAGGCTGTATTCGACCCCGAATGTAAGGATGAACAGCGTGTTATCTAAGGCAAAATCCGGGGACGGAATCACGTCAATGATGTTACTTAACTGGGTATTAATCAGGCTGGTCTGATTCCAGGTCAATCCCGCATCGTAAGTTACCGAAAAGCCGCTTTCCGTACCGCCGGTGGCGGCGTAAGCCCGGCCGCTCAAAGTAAAATCGGCGGCGAACAGGACTTCCGTATTGTAGCTGCCGGAGGGCGGCTTCAGACAGCGTGTCCACATTGCCCCGCCCTCGCTGCCGGCATAGACCTGCCCGCTACCCGCCAGCCCGGCCAGCAGCCTACCGGTTTGGGAACTCCCCGAGATAGCTATTGAGGATACGTCGGTGTTGCTGATGCCGTTAAACTGCCCGATGTTCAAATCTACTAAGGTAGAGGGAGCTCCGGCGATACCGAAATAAACAATATAAGCGTCACCGGCATTCGTACCCGAATTTAACGCCAGATAGACCGTAAAATCGGTCGGCGAAGCGGCGTAGTTATCCGGGAAAGCGATATCGGCACT
>CAZJQF010000046.1:0-3920 GCA_964547925.1 uncultured Dehalococcoidales bacterium | reverse complement strand
GGTTACGCGTTGCTTCACCCACCCTACGTGAAAAACTTGCTGTTCTGTGAATAAGGCGGGCGGTTTTTAACCCGCCCCTACAAGAGACTACTTAAATCCGTTCCTGAAGAAATCGCTTACTTTACCGGCTACCTCGGCTTCAAAGCCGCTCCAGAAATGGTCGGCGTTTTTGATAATGTGATACTCGCGAGGTTGCGGCAAATTTTGAGCCATTTTTTCAAATAGCCGCGTTGATATGTAATAATCATCCTCTCCGGCAATCAGGATTTTCGGCTTCGTGAACTTATTCAGGGCATCCCATTGTGCCGACTCGAAGACCGGCGAGATTAACGCCAGCATCCGCACCCGGGCATCCCCGGCGGCTACCGGCACGATAGTTTTCGCCCCGAAGGAATAACCGGCTAATCCCAGCCGTTTCGCATCGATATTCGGCTGAGAAAGAGCAAAGGCAATCGCCGCTTTAACGTCTGCCTGCTCCCCGATGCCTTCCGCGTAAGCTCCGCCGCTTTCGCCGACCCCGCGGAAATTGAAACGTAAAGCAGCGATGGAATTTTTCACGAGTTCGTTACAGACATCGTAAACGATGGAATGATACATATCCCCGCCGTAAAGCGGGTGCGGATGGCAAACGATAACCACCGAGAAAGGACCTCTACCGTCCGGAATATGAAAAATGCCTTCGAGGGTAATCTCGCCGCAGAGGATTTTAACCGGGCTTTCGGTCATTCTTTTCGACCCTTTCCGGCCACCAGATGCGCAGCCGTTCGGCGATTTGTTTTTCATATCCCAAATTGCCGGGATGGTAAAAAGTCTTGCCCTTGAGCGGTTCCGGCAAATAGACTTCCCGGACGAAATGGCCGGGGTAGCTGTGCGGATACTTGTAATCTTTGCCGTAGCCGAGGTTCTTCATTAACGCCGTCTCGGGATTGCGTAAATATAGCGGCACGGGCGGGTTTTCCCCGTATTTAATTTCCTTCTGGACTGCAGAATAAGCCGTGTAAAGCGAGTTGCTCTTGGGTGCGGTGGCTAAATATACCACTGCCTGAGCCAGTGCCAGACTTCCTTCCGGCATACCGAGGAAGTGAATGGCCTGCTGGGCGGCCATCGCCACCACCAGCGCCTGGGGGTCGGCCATACCGATATCCTCCGAAGCCGCCCGGACGAGGCGGCGGGCGAGGAAAAGCGGGTCCTCGCCGGCTTCCAGCATACGGGCCAGATAATAAAGGGCCGCATCCGGGTCGGAGCCGCGGAGCGATTTATGTAAAGCCGAAATAATATCGTAATGCTGCTCGCCGGACTGGTCGTATTTTAACGCCCGGTGCTGTAAAACGTCCTCGACACAGGACAGGCTGACGTTCCGTTTACCGTCTTCGTCCGGCGGGGTCGCCAGCACTGCCATCTCCAGAATATTTAATGATATGCGGGCGTCGTTGTTCGACATCGAAACAAGATACTTCAGCGCGTCTTCCGCAAGTTCCGCGTTAAAGCTGCCGATACCATGGTCTTTATCGGTCAGTGCCCGCTGGATAATCATGCGGATTTGCTCTTCGGTTAAGGGTTTGAGCACAAAAACCCGGCTGCGGGACAGCAACGGGGAAATAACCTCGAAAGAGGGATTTTCCGTCGTGGCACCGATAAAGATAACCGTGCCGTCCTCGACATACGGTAAAATAGCGTCCTGCTGGGCTTTATTGAAGCGGTGGATTTCATCGATGAACAGGATGGTCTTTTGCTGCTGCATTTTACGGCGTTCGCGGGCTTCCTCGACGACGCGGCGGAGGTCGGCGACACCGGCGCTAACGGCACTGATGGGGCTGAAATGAGAAGACGTTACGTTGGCGATAATATTCGCCAGCGTCGTTTTGCCGCTGCCCGGCGGCCCCCAGAGGATAAACGAGGGCAGCTGACCGCTGTCGATAAGCTGGCGGAGAGCGTGGCCTTTGCCGACGATATGCTCCTGCCCGACGAACTCCTCGAAGGAGCGCGGCCGCATCCGGGCAGCCAGCGGGGCTTCCTTTTCCATATCCTTTTTCATCCGGCGGTCGAACAAATCTTCAGGCACGCATCACCCTAACCGAGATTTTCCATTTATCATATACCATTTAGCGTTATTATTATTACAATTATTTATTTTCCAGCCAGGCCCATTTGTTCGAGTATTCAATATCGTCAATACTCTCTATGTTATATTTGTCATATTTCCACTGTACCGGATTATAAACAATATACTCCCGGACGAGATTTAATTCATCTTCATCCCGTATGACATGCTCATAATAGTTACGCTGCCAGAGTATTCCGGGATACGGTCTTAAACCGGTTTCTTTTATGCTTGCCGTGTATCTAGTCGTTGTCATCGATTTAAACCGGCCGACCACCCCTGATAATGAAAATTTCGTAGGGGCAACCCCCTGTGGTTGCCCGTTTGCAGGACCAAATGACAAAATACCGTGCAGGTGATTCGGCATAATTACGAACGCATCTACTTTAATACCCGGATAATGGTCGGGTATCTGACACCACGTGTCGGTTATCATCTGTCCCGTATCGTTTAATTCCAATTCAGGGCAGGCACGGGGGCCTGCCCCTACAAAACTACCGAATATATTCCTGCGCTTATGGGTACACACCGTAATAAAATACGCCCCTTCCGTTGCATAATCGAATTCTTTTAATCGAATGGAACGGCGTTTCTTTTTTATCTCTTTAATCATAAATCTGCGACATGGTCTCGCAATGACAACACTATTCTAACCCTTTTTTCATCGCTTCCGGCATCTTAACCTCTTTGGCCTTGCCGCTGATGACCACCCGGTCCGGCTTCACGGTCACGGCAACGATGCCGCCCTCCCGCGATGCCTGGTAACCGACCAGCTTTTTCTTATTTAATATGATGCCCCAAAAGGGACCGAGATATGAGTGGGCCGAGCCGGTCACCGGGTCTTCATCTATGCCGATGGCCGGGGCAAAGAAGCGGTTCACGTAATCGTATTCGGGGCTATCGGATTTCGCCGTGACGATGATGCCGCGTTTGGTGAATTTCTTGATTTTTTCGAATTCCGGGACCATCTTTTTGATATCATCGGCGGAGTCCGTAACCACCAGCAAATCGAATTTCGTCTTGCCGAGATAAACGACATTTACACCGAGCACCTCGGCGATTTTGCGTTTCGTGCTTTTAACCGGAACGATGTTATCCTTCGGGAAGTCCAGCGAAATCAATCCGGCTTTTTGCCGGGCGGTCAGGATGCCGCTGTTCGTATCGAAAGAAATGGTTTTCCCAGCCGCGACGTATTTTTTACCCCATAAAATATAAGAGGCAGCCAGGGTGCCATGGCCGCATAAATCCACTTCCGTACCGGTCGGCGTGAACCACCTGAGGCTGAAAATGCCCTCTTCCGGGACAACAAAAGCCGTTTCCGAAGCCCCGATTTTCCGGGCGATACCCTGGTAATAGGTTTTCGGCGCCAGTTTGGGCAAAACACACACCCCGGCCGGATTCCCCTCACACCCGTCCGCCACAAAGGAACGGACTAAGTAGGTTTTAATTTCGGTTATTGGTTCTGACATTGAAATACCTCATCATAAAGTATTGTCATTGCGAGCGCATTCCCCGATTGTATCGGGGAAGCCGAAGCAACCTCATAACTCATCATACAAGTCACGCCACTCTTTGTTAAACGAGTTCCCCAATTCTATCTTTTTCTTTCTGGAACCGCCTTTTATGGTTTTCTCTCTTAATATGACACCTTCGATATCTTCGCCTACTTCGTAATAAACAAGTTTGTCGATATGATATTTTGCGGTAAACCCTTTGTTTATTTTATTCTTATGCTCGAGAACTCTTCTCTGTAAGTCATTAGTTACGCCGGTATACAATACCTGGTTCGTTCTGTTGATCAATATGTACACATAATACT
>CAZJQF010000045.1:5146-15052 GCA_964547925.1 uncultured Dehalococcoidales bacterium | reverse complement strand
TGGCATTAATATGTTTAAAAGGTTTCATCTTCTGTCATCCCTCTTTATATTTTACCCAGAGCTTTTAACACTATGTCCGGTGTCGCCGGATAGTGAATGACCCTCTTGCCGATAGCATTAGAGATGGCCATCAATACCGCGCTGGGTCCGGGCGCCGTGGTTATTTCTCCGATACCGACCGCTCCGAACAGATGGCTGGGGAAAGGCGTCTCCAGTATCACGTTGTTAATCTGAGGCAGGTCTTTAAACGTACGCCACTTATAATCTATCAAATTGGCGGCCAGCATTCTGCCGTTCGTTTCATCCAGGATAGTTTCCTCAAATATGGCACTATCTATGGCTGCTGAACCGATACAGCTGTTAAGCTGGTTTTCCAGACTCTGGGGATCGATTATCTGCCCGATATCAGTGGCATTAACGACCCGGAGTAAATCGACTTTACCGGTTTCGGTATCTACTTCGACTTCCACAAAAGACATCAGCATATTACACAGGGAGTAGTCCGATTCGTGACGTCCGTATCCGAAAATCGAGCGGGTAACAGTCATAACTTGCCGCCATGAAACACTTTTTTCCGGTTTACCTTTCACGAATATCTGGAAGTCTTTGGTATCCAGCTCATCAGGGCTGGCATTAAGCAACGGAGCCGCCATTTCAAAGAGCTGTCTTTTCGCATCCAGAGCGGCCTTGATGGCACCGGACCCCATTGTATAAGTACCCCGGGAACCGACGCTGCCGAATTCGTAAGGGCTGACACTCGGGTCTTGCGGGACGATGGAGACTCTATCGGGAGAAACCTGCAGTACTTCCGCAGCTATCCTGCAAATACTGCTCCGCTGTCCGGTACCCTGTTCGCATAACGACGTGTATAGTAAGGCGTTATGGGTCGGGTCAAGACGGATAAGCGATTCGGAAACATCTTCACCGACATCGGCATTACCTATAATACCG
Source organism: uncultured Dehalococcoidales bacterium (assembly GCA_964547925.1). GTDB lineage: Bacteria > Chloroflexota > Dehalococcoidia > Dehalococcoidales > JAFGLR01 > JAFGLR01. Next base: position 14,101 of record CAZJQF010000045.1, on the reverse strand, counting down.
ACACCGACGCCGGTCCGCTTGGTACCGTTAACCGAAGTGGGTTGTAACCAGCCCCGCCACTTATTCTTCCAGCAGAACTTTTCCGCTCCGCTGCTCATCGCTTTGGTTAAATCCGGTACTTTAGACGTCCACCAGAGACCGTCCCGCCAGATGTTGCGGTCGCCGGCTCTGACAAAGTTCTTCTTGAAAAATTCGAACGGGTCGATATCTAATTTTTGCATCGTTTGCGTGAGTAATAAGAAAAAGGCACTCATCAGTTCCTGTCCGCCGAAACCTCTAATCCACCCCGAGGCGTTACGATTCGTGCAGATGGTACTGGATTTGAAATCCCAGTTCTTACATCTAATCGCCAGTTGGGCTTCACCCAGACCTACGGCAATCTGCCCCTGGGTAATCATGGAATAATACCCCGTATTAACCAGCCAGCGTCCGGAAATAGCGGTTACCGTACCGTCTTTCTTCATACCGACCTTGCCGTGAATACGGGAACCCAACCGCAGCGTAAACGCACTCAGGTGCTCTTCTTTGGACAGGCATAATTTAACCGGTTTTCCGGCGGCTTTAGCTAACATAATCGCCTGTAAAAATATCGGGGGCGAGTTCCCTTTCGAACCATAGCTGCCCCCGCACTGACAGGCGGTAACTTTCACATTAATTTTTCTGCCCAGCATGTAATAGAGGGTCAGCCGGTCGAAGTACGGCCCCTGCGATGAAATCCACAAATGAACCGTGTCGGGACTTTCCCATTCGGCAACACAACCCGGCGGCTCGGGCGGTAACGGGTTCGGAATATTTTCGTAGCTGTAAGTACCCTCGGTTACTTCATCAGCCTCTTTAAACCCCTGCTCGACATCCCCGATTTCGATGTTTTGCAGAACGTTATCACCGAAAAAGGGAGCTATCTGCGGCATGAGATTGTTGGGAAACTGGGCATATAACTCCGGAGCACCTTTTTCAATAGCTTTTTCGACATCATAAACGGCCGGTAAAACATCATAAACCACATCGATTAATTCGAGAGCTTCGGTGGCGATGTCTTCGGTCTCCGCCGCAATAAGGGCGACCGCATCGCCGACGTAACGCACTTTACTGCCCAGAACGTGCAGATGCAACGGATTGCCCACTCTCCACTCCGGCACGTCCTTGTGCGTCAGAACTACTTTAACCCCCGGCAATGCCTTCGCTTTAGAAGCGTCTACACTCTTGATAATGGCGTGCGGGTGCGGGCTTCTCAGCACTTTACCGTACAGCATATGAGGTACGTTGATATCATTAACATACTTCGCTTTTCCGGTGGTTATTTCGCGAGCATCATTCCTCGGGATAGTTTTTCCCAGATACCTGTATTCGATAGCCACTATTTTTTCACCTCACTCTTTTGAATAACATCCTTCACCGCATCCAAAACATGGTAGTGGCTGATGCAACGGCAATAGTGCCCGGCGAGGGCTTTTTTCACTTCCTCCTCGGATGGTTTAGGGTTTTCATCCAAAAGTGCTTTCGTGCTCATGATTATCCCCGGAGTACAGAAGCCGCACTGAAAGGCGGTATGGTCGATGAAGGCCTGCTGAATGGGATGTATTTTCCCGCTCACCGGGTCCTCAAGACCTTCGATTGTTGTTATGTCGGCTCCATCGCACTCCACCGTCAGTATCATGCAGGATTCCACCGGTTTGCCGTTAAGAATCACGGTACACGCTCCGCAAGCGCCGTGGTCGCATGACACTTTCGTACCGGTAAGTCCGAGAGTATCCCGGATGGTATGGGCCAAAGTGTCCGACGGCAGAACGTCTTTGTTCACCGTTAACTCATGCACCTCTCCGTTAACGGTAAGATGAATATCGTATCTTTCCGATGTTTTTTTCTCTGCTGCCACTTTCGTTTAATTACTCCTTTCCTTGAATTGTCATAATTATTATATTAATACCTATATGGCTTAAAATACGGCGTAAAATTAACCGACATCGCTATCTGTAGTAAGTGGTATAGCGAGCCGGTCCGCGCTTTATTATTTTCGAATCTCAGGGCAGGAAGATATCGCCAAGATTAACATCTTGTTCGGTGCTGACGGCGGATATCGTTTTACTCTTTTTACCCGATTCAATCTTCAGTTTAAAAGTGCCGACTTTCAGCTTTTCAAACCAGAAATCCCCGAAGCTATCTGTCTTCACAACGAATGTTTCACCACTATCAGCGTCGGTCAGCGTGCAGGTAGCATCTTTAATACATTCTTCTTTTGCCTTGTCGCACACGGTTCCCGCTACAAACTTGCCGGGTATATTCAAATAGTAGACCCTGGGCTTAGTTTTCTTTTCAGCCTGTAGTACATCGGCCTTTTTGACACGGCCTTTCAATTCCGACTCATCAACAAACTGTAATGCTTGAGTCGGGCAGACATCGACACACCGCGGCTCCTTCCAGCCTCTTTCCAGCAGGTGGGCACAGCCGGAGCATTTCTGGGCAATATTCAAGTCCTCATTGAAGTAGATCGCGCCGTAAGGGCATACATCAACGCAGTTTTTACACCCGGTACATTTTTCCGGGTCGAGAATAACAAGGCCGTCTTCTCTCTTGTATATCGCACCCTTCACCGTGCAGGCTTTCATACAAGGTGCGTTATCGCAATGCATACAAAGCACCGGCAGATAATGCATCTTTACTTTGGGCACGGTACCCCTGACATATTCATTCAGCTTCAGCCAGAATTGCCCGGTATCCGGCTGAGGTTTGGCATACGGCGTCCAATCGTTGCCGACATGCTCATCCTTACAGGCAATCTGGCAGCAATAACAACCATTGCATTTAGAAATATCAACCACAAACGCTTTCATTTATTTGGTACCTCCTTCAATCCAGGCGCTAAAGCGTAATCCTGACGCCGAGTCGTATTCTCTCTCAAACGCTTCGGGATACTTCTTTCGTAATTCCTCGATATCCGCTTTTTCCACTTCTACCAGGAAGCTGCTGACCACCATACCGGTGGCATTCTTCGAGGTCAGATTATGCGGTGTGATGGTATTTATCGCACCGCCCCGGTCCAGTTCGCCGGGGACTATCGGGTCGTACCTCGCGCCGTGGTCCATATATACCGAGCCGGCCATCAACCGTTCGGTGACATAGGCTCCCCCGAGTACGGCGCCGCGTTCGTTGTATACCTTGATGATGTCTCCGTTAGATATTCCTCTGGCTTTTGCATCGGCGGTGTTTATCCACACCGGTTCGTAGTTGTAGCCATCCGGACCTTTCACCTTACAGGTCGGGGCTTCCCTCGTCCACGAGATATCATCACACTGGGCATGCACTCTCCACCGGCCGTGATTGGATACCATCAGCAGCGGATATTTCTTCGCCCGCTTACTGGATACCCTTTCATCATGGCTTACCCCTTTTTCTATCCAGTGCGGTACCGGCGGTCTTTCTTCATCATCCGGAAAATGTTTAGTTAGATTCTGAGAACAGAATTCTATCTTACCGGATGGGGTCTTTAAAGGATTATTATCGGGGTCGTCATGGAACTTTTTTATCCCGACCGGTAACTTCTCCCAGTTAGGGTCGGACGGAATAACAATATGACCCTTCTTTTTATACTCTGCTTCGTCAACCTTCCCCTTAAGACTCGATTCATCAAAACTCAACTTAATCAAATCTTCAATCGAATATCCGCCCGTATATTTTTCCAACAGGCCGAGCTTTTCGGCAACCGCACAGACGGCTTCATAATCGCTCTTGGATTCACCAACCGGTTCGACACATTTCTTTTCCGGGAACATCACATAATACTGCCCGCTCTCCACATCCATGCCGGCGTCATCTTCCTCGAATTTAGTGTTAATCGGCAGAATGATATCCGCAAACAGACAATCGTTTTCCAGCCAGGGATGCTGGGCTAACATGAATTCTATCTTCGGACTTCGCAATGCCTTAATAAAACTGTTACTGTCATTCCAGCAGGTTATCCAGCAAGGTGAATCCGTCCATATCATATGTATCTCGGAGCAGCCGGGCTTGGGAAAGGTATATTTCACGAACTGGTCTTCAACCGTACCGGGGAATGTTGAGTTACCATACCAGCTAATCGGCGGGTTGAGAATGGCCTCATGAATGAGATTCTTCGGGATAAACTGCGTCGGGTTAAGCGGTGCCGGGGTTAAACGCCTTTCGAGTTCAGAGCCGAATTCAGCCTTCCCTTCTGACGCCGCGGCCCGCCGGCTCTTTACTTCAAGGACCGTATAAGAATGTCTGACTGTTTTCGGGTACAGGGAACTGCCGGGCATGGTGCACTGTTTCGGTTCGAAGGTGCCCCATTCGATCATCTTAGCCTGATGCACCCCCGGTCTGCCCAAACCCTGCATCGCCAGCAGCAAGGGCTCGAGACGTCCGTTCTCTGTTGCGTAGGCACTCCTGATACCGGGACCACCGTTGCCGTGTACCAGCGTCGTCCTTTTCGATGCCCACTCTCTCGCTAATGCTTTAATTGTTCTCTCAGGGATCCCGGTCTTCTCTGCCGCCCACGCCGGGGTCTTGGCAACCCCGTCTTCTTTTCCCAGTACGTATTCCCTGAACTTATCGAAACCGTAGGTGTGAGTGGCTACATATTCTTTATCATAAGTTCCCTCGGTTATCCAGACATGCGCTATCGCAAACTGCAAAGCGGCGTCTGTACCCGGGATTATCGGTATCCACTTATCGGCATGAACTGCGGCTCCGTAGTTTAAATCCGGGCAGATATAGATACACTTGATACCGAGTTCGGTAAACCAATAGCAAATACGACTGGCCAATTGGCCGTTAAATCCCCAGGGAGTTGTTTCCGGGTCGCAGCCCCAGAATAAAAGCAGTTCGCTGTTTTTGGCAATATCCGGTATGACGTTAGTCGCCGGCAGCATCTCTCCCACAGGTTCCATACCCCAAACATGCTTGGCTCCCCAAACCCAACCTTCCCAACTGTCGGGATTCCTCATCTGCAAGGTGTAACCGCCCATTAATGCCAGCAGTTTATTGGCCGAACCATGTGTCGTATGTAAGGTTTTACACTCGCCGTGTCCGTCCGCTTGAGCGAGAACGGCTTCCGGCCCGTACTGCTTCTTTATCCTCTTTAATTCACTCGCTATTATGTCGGTCGCTTCATCCCACGAGATTCTGACGTACTTGCTTTTACCCCGGTTCTGGGGATTCCTTTCACCATTAGGGTCCCAGTCAACCCTCTTCAATGGATATAGTATCCGGTTGGGAGAGTAAACTCTCTTTTTATAAGCTAGGCCGAAAGGAGAAATCAGAGTCTTCATATTTGATTCGAAGACCTGCCCGCGGGCTTTTAACTGCCATGCGTTAAATTTCTCAGGGTCGTATTTCGAGTCATAATGGAACGGTCTTATTCTGAGGATTTTACCGTTTTTAACATCTACCGATGAGGCAATTCCATCGATACCGAAATCGCCTAAACTAAGTCCCTTGATGTATGATTTTTCACTCTCGGCTTTAAGTTTTCCGGCTTTTTGGTTTTTCCGCGAACTCTTTGAATTCTTCTCCATCGACTCTCCTTATTACCATTATGAATAAATAATGATGTATTATGGTATATTATATACTAACATATACTAATATATAATGGTAATAATAACTGCAAATTGCATCAAACCACCCAGGCATTAAACCGCAACCCTGAAGCCGGGTCGTATTTTCTTTCGAACGCTTCGGGATATTTCTTCCTTAATTCCTCGATGTCCGCCTTTTCCACCTCTACCAGGAAGCTGCTCACCGCCATACCGGTGGCATTCTTCGAGGTCAGATTATGCGGTGTGATGGTATTTATCGCCCCGCCCCGGTCTACCTCCCCGGGAACTATCGGGTCGTACCTCGCCCCGTGGTCCACATACGCCACTCCGGACATTAGCCGTTCGGTAACGTAAGCACCGCAAAGAACCACACCCCTCTCGTTATAAACCTTGACGATGTCACCATTGGCGATACCCCTGGCTTTCGCGTCTTCCGTATTAATCCAGACCGGTTCGTAAGCGTAACCGTCCGCTCCCTTTACCTTACAGGTCGGGGCTTCTCTCGTCCAGGAAATATCATCGCACTGGGCATGAACTCTCCACCGGCCGTGATTCGACATACAGAGCAGAGGATATTTCTTAGCCCGCTTGCTGGACACTCTTTCATCATGACTTTCCCCTTTTTCAATCCAATGGGGGACCGGAGGTCTTTCCTTATCATCCGGAAAATGCTTCGCCAGATTCTGGGAACAAAACTCCACTTTCCCTGAGGGTGTCCCCAACGGATTTTTCTCGGGGTCTTCGTAAAATTTACTCATTCCGGCGGGATACGTCTTCCAGTTGGGGTCGGTCGGGATAACAAAATAGCCGTTTTTCTTAAATTCTTTATAGTTTATTTTATCCTTAAGACCGGATACCTCGAAGGAGAGTTTCTCCAGTTCTTCGAGTGACTTACCGCCCGTATACTTTTCCAAAAGGCCTAATTTTTCGGCGACCGCGCAGACGGCTTCATAGTCGCTTTTGGACTCGCCGACCGGCTCGACGCATTTCCCGCCTTCGAGAGCCGTATAAAACTGGCCGCTCTGTAAATCATAGGTAAGGTCTTGCTCTTCGAACTTGGTGTTGACCGGCAAAATTATATCAGCGAACAGACAGTCGTTTTCCAGCCAGGGGTGCTGGGCAACGATACACTCTATCTTGGGACTTCTTAATGCCTTGATGAAAGTATTGGTGTCATTCCAACACGTTATCCAACAGGGCGAATCCGTCCATATCATATGTATCTCGGAACAGCCTTTAGCCGGGTAAGTATATTTTACGAACTGGTCCGCGATATCATTACCCACAAAAGTAGAGTTCCCGTACCAGCTTATCGGCGGATTAAGGATAGCCTCATGAATAAGGTTCTTCGGGATAATCTGCGTCGGGTTAACCGGTGCCGGAGTAAACTGCTTTTCCAGTTCCGATTCGAACTCACCCTTGCCTTCCGCGGCGGCAGCCCGTTTGCTCTTCAGCTCCATAATGGTGTAACCGGGACGCAGCATTTTAGGTGACATTTCGCCGCCGGGCATCTGACTTAAAAACGGCGGAGTAAGACCCCACTCGATCATCTTGGCCTGATGCACCCCCGGTTTGCCCAGTCCTTGCATTGCCAGCAGCAGAACTTCGAGCCGTCCGTTTTCGGTCGAATACGCACTCCTGATGCCGGGCCCGCCGTTACCGTGTACAATAGTAGTTCGTTTCGAGGCCCATTCTCTGGCCAATGCCTTGATGGTTCGCTCAGGAATCCCGGTTTTTTCCGCCGCCCATTTAGGGGTCTTGGCTATACCGTCTTCTTTACCCAGCACATAGGCTTCGAACTTATCGTAGCCGTACGCATGGGTCGCGATATATTTTTTATCATAGGTGCCTTCGGTCATCCAGACGTGGGCAATCGCCAGTTGCAACGCCGCATCGGTGCCCGGTTTTATCGGAATCCACTTGTCCGCATGAATCGCCGCTCCGTAGTTCAAATCCGGGCAGATATAAATACATTTTATACCGAGCTCCTTAAACCAGTAGCACAGACGGCTGGCTAGTTGACCGTCGAATCCCCAGGGCGTCGTTTCCGGGTCGCAGCCCCAGAACAATAGCAACTCACTGTTCTCGACGACATCTGGGATTACTCTGGCAGACGGGGCCATTTGCCCCACGCCTCCCGTGCCCCAGGCGTGATTCGCACCCCACGTCCACCCTTCCCAGCTGTCCGGATTTCTTATCTGAAATGTATAACCCCCCATTAATGCCAGAAGTTTATTAGCGGCACCATGTGCGATATGAATATGTTTCCCCTCGCCGTGACCGTCCGCTTGAGATAGTACGGCTTCCGGCCCGTATTGCTTTTTTATTCTCTTCAACTCGCCGGCGATGATATCGGTCGCTTCATCCCAGGAGATTCTGACGTACTTGCTCTTACCCCGGTTCCGGGAATTTCGCTCGCCTTTAGGGTCCCAATCCACCCTCTTCAGAGGATAAAGAATCCGGTTAGGCGAAAATACTCTCTTTTTATAGCCGAGGGCATACGGAGGAATCAACCCTTTCATACTCGGTTCGAAGCTCTGCCCGCGGACTTCCATTTTCCAGGGTCTGAAGTTCTTCGGGTCGTACTTCCAGTCATAATGCAGCGGCCGCATCCTGATGATTTTACCGTCCTTAACATCCACTATGGTCGGATTGCCGTCTGCGATAGGAGCAAAATCGGAAAAACTCTGTCCTTTAACAACGGATTTCTCCCCGTTATCTCGCGATTTGCCGTTTTTTCGTATGTTTTGCGGGCTCATTAAAATCGGCCTCCTTTACCTGTTATCGTAAAAAGTATTTCCATTAGTAATAATTGCTTGCCCTGATATAAGCTATACTACCGCCGGATTACCCTGAAGCATTTCAGTGCCGTCCGGCGTTTTTACCGTATTACCGCGTTATGCCGGTTATTCCGGTACTGCCGTCAAATATAAAACGGAGCTATATTTCTAAGATAATCCTCGCTCGGTCTTTCCAAGAGAAAGGTGCTGGAAAAATCGACATAAGGTTCCAGGAAAGGATATTTATCATACTTTGCCCACGGCGGCTTGGTATATTTGGGGGGTGATTTAATAACGGATTTAACCCAACCGTTACTGTTTTCGTACCACTGCTCCGATACGCGGTGAACAACCTGTATTTGGGTGGATTTGGGATGTAAAAACGAGGGCCGGGATGATGTTTCGGTTCCTCCTGCCGCGGCTCCCTTAAAAGGAAGTGCCCGGTAACTGAAAAACCGGATAAGTCCGGGTTGTTTCATCACTTCTTTAGCATGAACGTTAAGATACCAGTCATCCCCCTCTTCCACCGACACGCCCTCAGGGTACTTGAAGACGATAAACCAGCGCAGTATGGTTTTTTCTTCCGGGGAAAGTCCGGCACCTAAAAAGTCTTCGGTAGG